>DASQNN010000400.1:0-6967 GCA_035644955.1 Nodosilinea sp.
CTCTGGTTTAAATGGATAAAAAATAGAGCCTCAAAAAGGCAGCATTTCCTGCCTGGAGTTCTATTTAATTCGCGGTGGCCCAGTACTCCGTTTTGCCAATCTCTTGGCACACTAGAATAGTGACGCCCCTACTACAGTGCCAACCGCGTGCTAGACCTTGCCAAATTATTTCCATTTCCCCTCGACGATTTTCAGCACCAGGCGGCGGCGGCCCTCGATGCCGACAAGTCTGTAGTAGTGTGCGCCCCCACCGGCTCTGGCAAAACGTTAATTGGTGAATACGCCATCTACCGGGCTTTAGCCCACGGCAAGCGAGTCTTTTACACCACTCCTCTCAAAGCTCTATCGAACCAAAAGCTGCGCGATTTTCGCGATCAGTTTGGCTACGAAAATGTGGGTTTGCTAACGGGTGATCTCTCTATCAACCGTGACGCCCCCATTGTGGTGATGACCACCGAAATCTTTCGCAATATGCTCTACGGCACCCGCATTGGCGAAACCGGCACCACCCTACAGCAGGTTGAAGCCGTGGTGCTCGACGAGTGCCACTACATGAACGATCGCCAGCGCGGCACCGTCTGGGAAGAGTCAATCATTTACTGCCCGCCCGAAATTCAGCTATTGGCCCTTTCGGCCACGGTCGAAAACAGCGGCCAGCTCACCGACTGGCTGCAAAAAGTCCACGGCCCCACGGAGCTGATTTATTCCGACTTTCGCCCGGTGCCGCTGCAGTTTCACTACTGCACCGGCAAGCGGCTGGTGCCGTTGCTAGATGCCAGCCAAAAGGCAATCAACCCCCAGCTCAAAAAGCAGCGGGCTCCCCAGCGCCAGCCCGGCCAGCGGGGCGGGGGGCGGGTGAGTCTGCCCTTTGTCATGGGCCAGCTGCAAGAGCGGGATATGCTGCCCGCCATCTACTTTATTTTTAGCCGTCGCGGCTGCGACAAATCGGTGGATGAGGTCAGCCACCTGTCGCTGGTAACGGACCAAGAAGCGCAGGAACTCAAGTTCCGCATTGATACCTTTCTCGCCCACAACCCCGACGCCGGACGCGCGGGCCAGGTAGGGCCGCTGTACCGGGGCATTGCCGCCCACCACGCGGGCATTTTGCCCCTGTGGAAGGGGCTGGTGGAAGAACTGTTTCAGGCCGGGCTGATCAAAGTGGTGTTTGCCACCGAAACCCTGGCCGCCGGCATCAATATGCCCGCCCGCACCACGGTGATCGCCAGCCTATCAAAGCGCACCGACATGGGTCACCGCCTGCTCACCTCCTCGGAATTTTTGCAGATGGCGGGGCGGGCCGGGCGGCGCGGCATGGATGAGCAGGGCCATGTGGTCACCGTCGAAAGCCCCTTTGAGGGGTCGCGGGAGGCGGTGCACCTGGCGACCTCGGGGGCCGACCCGCTGGTGAGCCAGTTTACCCCTGGCTATGGCATGGTGCTCAACCTGCTGCAAACCCACACCATCGATGAGGCCAAAGACCTGATCGAGCGCAGCTTTGGCCAGTACCTGGCCACCCTGCACCTAGTGCCCCAGCAGCAGGAGATCGACCGACTGGAGACGGCGATCGCCCATCAGCAGGCTCAGCTCGCCGCCTTTGACGAGGGGCTACTGGCCGAATACGCCAAGCTCAAAGAGCGGCTCAAGGAGGAACGCCGACTGCTCAAGATCCTTCAGCAGCAGGCGGCTCAGGTGTTGGCCGACGACGTGGCCAAAATGGTGCCCTTTGCGATCGCCGGTACCCTGCTCTCCCTCAAGGGCAAGCACATTCCCGTGGGTGAGCCGGTGCCCGCCGTTTTGGTCACCAAGGTGCAGGGGTCGGGGCAGTTTCCCTACCTGGTGTGCCTGACCAAGACCAACCAGTGGTACGTAGTCACCGCCGCCGATGTGGTGGGCCTCCACGCCGACATTCCCCGCCTACAGTCGGTCGACACGCTAGCTCCGCCCACGGATCTGGTGCCCAGCCCAGGCAAGCGCTGCCGAGGCGACGATCACACCGCCGCGATCGCCGCTACCATGGCCAACCCCCCCACCCTCGAAATGCTGGCCCCCGAGGTGCAGGAACAGCTCGATCGCATGCGCGAGGTCGAGTACACCCTGGCCAAGCACCCCGCCAGTCAGTGGGAGAATACCAAGTCGCTGCTCAAGCGCCAGAAACGGCTGCGGGATCTGGAGGAGGAATGGCGCGATCGTAAGGCCAAACTTGCCCAGTACACCGGTCGCTATTGGCAAGAATTTCTCAACATTATGGATGTGCTGAAGCACTTTGGCGGTCTCGACGACAATCGCCCCACGGAGCTGGGCGAAATGGCCGCCGCCATTCGCGGTGACAACGAACTATGGCTGGCCCTGGCCCTGGAGTCGGGGGGATTTGACCACCTCGATACCGCCCAGCTGGCCGCCGCCTTTGCCGCTTTAGTCACCGAAAATTCGCGCCCCGACAGCTGGTGCCGCTACAAGCTCTCCGGCACCGTAGAAGAGGCCCTGGGCGGGCTGCACAGCCTGCGCCGGCAGCTCTACCAGCAGCAGCACCGTCGCCACATCACCGCCCCCATTTGGCTGGAGTACGACCTGGTGGGCTTAGTCGAGCAATGGGCCAACGGGGTTGACTGGGTAACGCTGTGCGACAATACCAGCCTCGACGAAGGCGACATTGTGCGCATTTTGCGTCGCACCATCGATGTGCTGTCGCAGATTCCCCATGTGCCCTACATCAGCGATCATCTGCGCAGCAACGCCCGCGAGGCCAAAGACCTGATGAACCGCTTCCCCGTCAATGAAGAAATTGGTTGACCCTTGTGCGCTCTGTAGCTCAACCCTAAGGGCGGCGGCAAAGATGGGAAGCTATAGGGGTGCGTTTCCGTTCTAGGTAAAGACTGCCTGGCCGCTGGCCCCGTTTGGCCCCGTTTGGTTCCGTAGACCCATGCTCGACCATCGCCCCAAACCCGTCGCTGAGCCTCCCCTTGCTGCGTTGGGGGCGCGACCAAAGATTTCAATTGTAGTCAGTGATTTGTCGAGCCAGGGCGCTGGACGCTGGGGCAGCGCTGTGCGCCCCTTTTTGCTGGGGCAAGCCCTGCAAGGCATGGGCTATGCAGTCGAAATCGTCGGGTTTTCGGCAGAAAGCAACTACCAAACTCCGCCTTCAGACCGTTCGGGCACCGCCACCGCCCTCCCCCTGCGTACCATTTCTATCCCCTCACCCTACCCAGGGCCAAGGGCAGTAGGCGAATTATTTCGGCACCTCAGCGGCGATATTATCTACGCCTACAAGCCCAAACCCAGCAGTTTTGGCTTAGCGGTGGCCCATCGTCTGCGCCACCGCCGCCCCGTCATCCTCGACATCGACGACTGGGAGCTGAGCTGGCATGGGGGAGACAGCTACCGCTACCGGCCTGCCAGCCTGAAACAGCGGTTGCGGGACGTGCTGAAGCCCAACGGTGCTCTGCGCAATCCCGATCATCCCCTCTATTTGCAGTGGATGGAGCGGCTGGTTGCTAAGGCCGACTTGGTGACCACCCACAACAGCTTCTTGCAGCGGCGCTTTGGCGGCACTATCATCCCCAATGGCAAAGATACTGAGCTATTTAACCCCGATCGCTACGACCCCGAAGTCAGCCGCGCCGCCTATGGTCTCAGCGACTACCGGGTGCTGATGTTCCCTGGTGCGCCCCGCCCCTACAAGGGCGTGGAGGATGTTTTGGCCGCGATGGATCGGCTCAACGAACCCGACCTGAAGCTGGTGATCGTCGGCGGCAGCCCCTACGACGACTACGATCGCACCCTGCGCGATCGCTGGCCTCAGCACATTATTCACCTGGGCAAACAGCCCTACGGCGATATGCCCAGGGTGATCGCCGCCGCCCACGTGGTGGTGGTGCCCCAGCGGCAGACCCCGGCCGCCCAAGCCCAGTTTCCGCTCAAGCTCACCGATGGCATGGCAATGGCCAAACCCATTCTGGCCACGCGGGTGGGCGACATTCCAACAATATTGGGCGATACCGGCTATCTGGCCGAGCCCGATGCTCCCGCTGACCTGGCGGCCCAGATACAGACCATTTTTAGCAACTGGCCACAAGCCCAGGCCCAAGGGCTCAGGGCCAGGGAACGCTGTTGTCAGTGCTACAGCATTACAGCGATGGCCGCCCAGCTACACCCTCTGTTAGAAATGCTATAAATCACTATTTATGAGTGCCAATCGGTTACTAATTAACGTTGCCCGAACGTCACCGCTGTGGTTTGCGCTATCTATTTTGCTGGGGCTGTCGGGGGCCATTTTTAACGGCATTGGGATTACGCTGATCATCCCGCTCATGCTTGATCTGCTGGGCCAAGATATTCTTCAGACCACCAACTTTCCGCCTCTGCTAAAGTCGCTATTCTCAGTGTTTGACGGGGCGTCTGGCGACTACCAATCGCTGGGTCTGATGGCGTTTTTACTGCTGGCGCTATTGCTCAAAAATTTGGCCAACTACGGCGGCACAGCCATCTCCAGCCTGCTCAGCCGTGACTACGTCTGCAACCTGCGCAGAGATGGGCTGCGTTTGCTGTTGGATGTGGATTTAGACTACTACGCCAACGTCAGACTCGGTGACCTGATGAACTACCTCAACACCGAGGTAAACCGAGTGGCCACAGCCGTCAGAACCCTGGCCAGAATTGCCACGCTAGTCATTACTATTCTGGTTTTTTTGGCCATTTTAATGGCGATTTCCTGGCAGCTGACGCTGGTTTCGGCCCTGCTGCTGACAACCGTTGCCCTGGCCAACCAGGTCTCTATTAACAAAGCCAAGTTTTTTGGCCAAGAACTGTCTAGCGCGGCGGCAGCGCTGTCGAATCGATTGATTGAGGTGTTGTCGGGCATTCGCCTGGTCAAAACCACGGCGAATGAAGACCGGGAATATGCCGTGATTAACCATCTGGTGCAGCAGCGGGAGGAGGCAGAGTTTAGGTCACAGCTAGTGTTTGCCAGCATTGGCCCGGTCAACGAAATGCTGAGCATTATGGCATTTATCGCGCTAATTATTGTGGGGCGATCGCTGTTTGCTAACCAGCTAGAAACCTTTTCTTCAATCATTTTGATTTACCTGGTGGTGCTGTTTCGCCTGCTGCCGTTTATCGGGCAGCTCAACAGCAGCCGCAGCCAGTTTGCCAGCAACGTGGCTAGCACCGAGCGCCTCAATGCCTTTCTTAACCGCAGCGACAAACCGTTTATGACCTCTGGGCATCGGTCCTTTTCGCAGCTCAGCACCGGCATTCGCTTTAACCACATCTCCTTTCGCTATCCCCAAGGCGAGAGCTGGGCGCTGCAAGGGGTGGATCTGATGCTGCCACGGGGGCAAACCCTAGCCCTGGTGGGCTCATCGGGGGCAGGCAAGTCGACCCTGGCCGACCTGCTGCCCCGTTTCTACGACCCCACTGAGGGAGCAATCGAGATCGACGGCATTGACCTCAAGGAGTTTGACATTCGCTCCTTTCGCCGCCGGGTGGGGGTGGTGAGCCAGGACACATTTCTCTTTAATACGTCGGTAAAAGAGAATATTTGCTACGGCTACCCCGAGGCCACCGAAGCGGAGGTGATTGAGGCGGCTCGCCGCGCCAACGCCGAGGAGTTTATTCTCAAACTGCCCCAGGGCTATGACACACCGATTGGCGATCGCGGCGTCATGCTCTCCGGTGGGCAGCGGCAGCGGCTGGCGATCGCCCGCGCCCTGGTGCAAAACCCCGACATTCTCATTCTCGATGAGGCCACCAGCGCCCTTGATACCGTTTCCGAACGGCTGGTGCAGCAGGCGATTGACGAACTCAGCCAAAACCGCACCACCCTGGTGATTGCCCACCGGCTCTCAACGGTGCACCGGGCCGATCAAATTGCGGTGCTCGATCATGGCCGCGTGGTGGAGGTCGGCAACCACCACACCCTGCTGGCCCGGGGCCAGTACTACGCCAACCTCCATGCCATGCAGTTTGCAGAACAGCCAGCGGTGACCCCATGACCCCAGCCCAGCCCAAAACCATTGCCGTCTGGCAGCCCTATTTCCTTGGCGGCGGAGCCGAGGCCGTAGCGCTGTGGGTGATGGTGGCCCTGGCCCACGATTACGATGTCACTCTGTGTACCCTCACAGGCGTTGACCTGGCCCACCTCAACGCCATGTACGGCACTGACCTGAGCCGCGATCGCCTCCGGGTGCGGCCCCTGCTCAGTCCCGGCCTCACCCGCTTAGTCCACGGCCTGATTGCCAACCTGCCCTGGGTCAGACTGGCGTTTATCCACTGGTCAATTCGCCGCTTCAAGGCGATCAGCGCCCAGTACGACCTGGCCATCTCCACCTACAACGCCGTCGACTTGGGCCAGCGGGGCCTGCAATACATCCACTGGGTGAACGTGGTTGAGCAGCCCTGGGCCAAGGCTGGCCCGATCATGAAGCTAATGCTGAAGCTGTCGCGGTTTTCTGAGGCCAACCTCAAAGCCAATGTCTCCCTCACCAACTCGTTTTGCACCGCCGAGGTGGTGCAGCAAACCTACGGCATCGATGCCCAGGTGGTCTACCCACCCGTGACCACCGCCATTACCCCCGTGCCCTGGCCCGAAAAAGAAACCGCCTTTTTGTGCAGCGGGCGAGTGGTAGTGGCCAAGCAAACCCACCGAGTAATTGAAATTCTGGCGGCAGTGCGCCAGCGGGGCTTTGATGTCAAGCTGCACATCACGGGTGGTGGCGGCGGCACCTACGGCTGGGGCTACGAGCGCAAGGTGCGCCAGCTGGCGGCGGCCAACGCCGACTGGGTGACCTTCCACCGCGATTTACCCTACGCCGACTACCTCAATGTTCTGGCCCGCTGCCGCTACGGCATTCACCACAAGCCCGAGCCCTTTGGCATTTCAGTCGCCGAAATGGTCAACGCCGGCATGATTCCCTTTGTGTACAACCGGGGCGGCCAGATTGAAATTGTCAACGCCGCCAACACTGACCTG
>DASQNN010000401.1:0-5490 GCA_035644955.1 Nodosilinea sp.
CGGGTGAGGGCGAGGTTGTTCCAAAACACGCCGTAGGAGGGGCGATCTAGCTCAGCTACCAAATAGTCGTGGAGAAACTGGGCGAGGCTGTGGGCCTGGGTGTGGAACCAAAAGGTCCCGATGCCCGCTGTATTCTCAGCGTCGCCGCTGTCGGGCAGGGCGTTGTAGTGAATGCTAAGGGCCAGGGTGGGCTGGTCTTGGGCAATCTGAATGGCGCGATCGTTGACGCCAATGGTGCTGTCGTCGGTGCGGGTCATGATCACGCGAGCCCCGCGGGCTTCAAGGGCGGCTTGCAGCAGCAGAGAAACGTTGAGGTTGGGGGTTTTTTCAGGGGTGCCATCGGGGCCAAGGGCCCCAAGTTCGTCGCCACCGTGGCCGGGGTCAATGAGAATGGTGGTGCCAGAGAGGGGGCGATCGCGCTGAACTGCGGGCGGTTGCCTGAGAGAGAGCACTAGGGTGGTGCCCTCGTAGCGCAGCTTGTAGCCCCACTGCTGGGAGGGCTTGAGGTTAATCCGGTATTCCACCTGGTCGGGCAGCACGGGGTGCCAATCCAAGCGCTCGATCAGCCCGTCATCGGTAACGTAGATGGTATCGGTCTGGGGCACGGTGTTGTGCAGGGTGAGCATAAACCGATCGGTGTCTTGCTCAACGCTGACGGGCACGGGAACTTGCAGGGGAAAGTAGATTTCTGTCCAGCCGGGCACCTGGCGGGAGGTGACGCCGCGAATTAGCGATCGCGGCACTCCAGCCCCAGCCACCACCTGGGTCTCAGCAGCGCGAATCCAGCCGCCGTAGTCGAGGCGCAGCCAGTCGCCCTCGCGCCCGGTAACCCTGGCACGGGTGCCCTGGGGCAGGGGCGTGAGGCGTGAGTAGTCGGTGCTGGGGCCAGTGCGGGCTACGCCTGCGGCAGCGGTAACTTCGACGATCTCGATCGCGCTGGGATTCAAAATACTTACAGAACCGGGGGCGGCATCCATCACTATGGATGCACCCTGGGCAAGGCGGTAGACGGGCTGTCCCAGATCGCCCGGTTCGTCGGCCATGAAGCAGCTTTCGTAGCGGCTGGGGCCAGCGGTGGCAATGGGGCTGGCCTGGTCGGTGAGGACGGCTGAGTTGGGGGGCAAATCGGCGCGATCGCCCTGGGGCAGCAGGGTATAGATCTGCCCTGCCAGGGCTGCCGTCACCGTGACATTGGCAGGAGCCACGGCCCCCAGACACACCCAGTCCCCCGGCTGGCGAGCAATATCTGCCCCTGGCAGCAGCGAGCCTTCGGCAAAGCCCAGGGATTCTGGCAGCACTGGCCCGCTAGCCACCCGCGTAACCGTAATTGATAAGGTTTGGTCGCCCTGGGTAAGGGTGAAGGTGTTGGGGCCAGGGGTCAGGGGCCACGAGGGGGCAAAGTGGCCTGCTGCGCTGCGCCCTTCTATCGGTTCACCATTCAGCAACACCGGCTGATCAGGTGCGCCGGTGCCAATGAAAAAGATTTGCTCTGCTGTAGTCTGGTGGCCATCGGGGGGGTAGACCACTTGAAGGGTGGTCTGAGCATGAGCCAGGGTGGTGATGCTCACTGTGCTGAGACCGGCTAGCGCGGCTGCGCCCCAAACCCACTGCGCCATAGCTTGTGATTACCTAGTGCGATCGCTACTTCGCCAGTCTACGCCGCCGGGTAGCGTTCTCCCAACCCGTTGCGCCTAAAGCGACTCGCCTAGGCCCTGGTTCCAGTCTTCACCCAGCTGAATGGTGATATCCGAGTTGAGCGCGCCAGTGCTCTCAACCCGCACTTCGCCAATGCCCAAAAACCGATGCACCATTTCGGCCGTGGCCCCGTCGCCCCGCTGGGCCACAATGCGGCTGATCGGCAGGGGCTCGTTCAGCGTTTTATCAACAAACACATTGGAGTAGCCGCTTTCTCGCAGAGCTTTGGTGAGCGTCTGCACGGCTACCGGGTTGTTGGTACTGTCTTGAATGGCGACCCGCACGCGGCTGGGGTTGCTGGTCGTGGCCACCCGCTGGGTGCCATAGCCAAAGTACTGGTCAACCATGCCGTCGATATCGGTATAGTTGGGCAGCCAGTAGCTGAGATTGTAGTCTTGGGGACGGCTAAAGGTGCCGGGCAGCATCAGCATCTGCACATTGGAACGGTTGATTTGGGCCCCGTAGCCCACCAGGGCCAGCAGTTCCTCCACCGAGAGGTTGGTGTCTACGTTGGTCTGCACCACCGAGAGAATTTTAGGCAGCCGAGTAATCGTGGCCGGGTTGAGGGCTTGCTCGGTCAGCGCTCGCATAAACATTTGCTGCCGCTGAACGCGGCCAATATCGCCCTGGGCATCGTAGCGGAAGCGAAGAAACTGAAGCGCTTTGTTCCCGTCGAGGGTTTGTTCGCCGGCCTTGAGGTTGATGTAGAGGTGCTGGCTATCATCTTGGTACTTCATGTCCTGGGGTACGTTGACCGTGACCCCGCCCAGCGCATCAATCAGCTTTTCGACCCCCTGCACATTGATGCGCACGTAGCGGTCAATGGCCACTCCGCCCAGCAGATCACTCACCGACTCTGCCGTTAAAGCCGGGCCACCGTCGCGATTGGCCTCGTTGAGCTTGGTCAGGCGACCGCGCACATAGGTGCGCGTATCGCGGGGCAGCGACAGCACCACCAGCTGCTCGGTTTGAGGGTTAAACCGCAGCAGCAGCATCGAATCTGACAGGCCATCAAAGGAATTGACCAGAGCGTGATAGCCCAGGTTTTGCAGCTCGGGCGGCACGTCATCTACATCCGACGACAGCACCTTAACGCCGAGCACCAAAATATTCACGGGGCGGGTTAGGCGCGGCAACCGCAGGTTACCGCTAGACGATATGGGCGTTTCCTGGCTAAACACCCCGGCCTCGTCAGCACTGAGCTGCTGCTGCATAAGCGGTGCCGCCGACAGGGAAACGGCCAGCAGCGCCCCGGCCACCCCAGCCACCCCGGCCACCCCAGCTAAAGCAATGCCAATGCCTAACACCCGAGGAATACGCTGCCGTTTCTGAGGCAGCGATTTTGGAGCACGACCCTGGGGTGAATGGGCTTGCAAATTTTGGGGGTTACGTTGAGACACCAGTGACCTCAGGGCAATGCGATAGGGGTAAACCACGGAAAGCGCAGGCCCGCCAAAACAGGAACCTGCAAAATTTTTAGCTGCATGGTAACAGCAATTCAGCTAGCCGACCCACGCAATATATATCAGGGCGAATCAATTGCGACAATACGTACCGTAAACACACAAGATCCTAAAGGTAGGGATCCAAGCTCACGCCCTGAACTTCGCTAGTGCAGAGGTTGAGCCTAACCGAGGAGACTGCACCAACACCCTGACAACACCCTGACAACACCCAGTTCTAAGGCAGCCGCTTGCTCAAGGAGCTAAACCCCGGCAGATTAACCGACTTGCCCTGTAATAACCGCACCATCAGCACCAGATTGGTGAGGGTATAGCCCGTAGTCACCAGAGTGTTAGTAATCAGCAGCCGCAGGGACAGCCCCGGCGACAGATGGCTACCGGCACTCAGCAAGCCATAGGTGATCACCCAGCTCAACGCCAGGGTCACCACCAGCCGACTCACCGCTAGTTCTTGGCGACTGCCCTGCTTTTGCCACAGGCTGTAGAGAGCTGGCACCACCCCAAAGATGGGCACCAGGTAGATGGTTAGCTTTAAGCGTTCGAGGGTTTCGCCCGAGGCGGGGCTAGCTTTTTTCATAGGAGTAGGGGAGCCTGGGGGCAGAGGATGACTGCGAGGAGGTGTTATTGGGTATGCCCAGATTTTTCCTCACACTATCAGCGCGGATGTACTAGATACTTCCATTGTGCCATTGATAATTGTGTCATTGATATTCCGGCGCTTGGCGATCGCAGACCTCGGCCCCAGGCAGCGACTAGGCCTGCTAAGCCTTCGCTAGGCTAATTTAGAGAGCGCATCCCACAGTTGGTGAGCCATATCCAGCTTGGTGCAGGGCGGAATAGAGTATTGGTCGCCCGTTTTAGTGAGCAGCACCGCCTGGTTGCGATCGCCCCCAAACCCACTGCCCGCCACGTCAATCGGGTTTGCCACAATAGCGTCCAATCCCTTGCGCTGTAGCTTGTCCAGCGCTGGGGTGACAATGTCGCCGGTCTGGGCCGCAAAGCCAATCAATCGCTGGTGGGGCGATCGCCGCTGGGCTAAGTCGGCCACAATGTCGGGCACCTGGGTCAGGGGTAGAGAATCTGGCAGCTCGGCCTTGGCCAGTTTGGCAGCAGCCTGGGTCGTGGGCCTCACGTCGGCCACCGCCGCCGCCATCACAATCCAGTCCGCTTGGGGCAGATGGGTGAGCATGGCCTGATGCATTTCCGCCGCCGTAGTGACGCCGATAGCCTGCATGCCCTGCAACCGGGCTTGGAGGGACGCTTCCAGCGGACCGTGCACGAGGGTAACGGTCGCTCCCCGGTGGAGCGCCGCCTGGGCCAGGGCGATCCCCATTTTGCCGCTGGCGGGGTTGCCAATAAACCGAACCGGGTCTAAAAACTCGCGGGTGCTGCCGGTGCTAATCAGCAGGTGCTTTCCGGCCAGGTCGCGCCGCCCCCCGCTGTGCAGCAGCGAGTAAATGTGGGTGAGAATAGCGTCGGGTTCGGCCATGCGCCCGGTACCCACGCGATCGCAGGCCAGCACCCCGCTGCCGGGGTCCAGGCTGTGGTAGCGCGGATCTTCCAGCACCTGGTGCCAGTTGCGCTGCACGGCCCGCTGCTGCCACATGTCGGTATTCATCGCCGGGGCCAGCAGCACCGGACAGCTCGAAGCCAGCACCGTATTGGTCAGCAGGTTGTCGGCCAGGCCGTGGGCCAGCTTGCCCAGGGTGTTGGCGCTGAGGGGGGCAATAACCAGCAGCTCAGCCCACTCGCCCAAATCAATGTGCAGGGGTCGCCCCTGGGTGGCCCGCCAAAACCCATCGTCGGTGTAGGCGGGGTGGCGGGCCAAAGTGGTCACCGTCAGTGGCGGAATAAAGGCCTGCCCCTGCTGGGTCAGCACAACGCGCACCGCTAGGCCTGCCTTGGCCAGCGCCGAAATGACGGAGCACACCTTATAGGCGGCGATGCCGCCACTAATACCCAGCAGCACCCGCCGAGGAGCGTCTACAGGTATAGACCGGTCTGTCATGCCAAATCCGCAGCCATAACCTCGCTCACAAAAACGTACCCTGTAGGGGCAAACGGCCGTTTGCCCTCGCTGTTTGTCCCTACAAACCGGGGGGATTTCAGCAGAATTAGGTCACGAACAGGCTACGACTCATCGTAGGGTTCTAGGTCAAGCAGATAGACGTAGGACTCAACTAGCTCTGGTCGCTGAAACGCGATCGCCCGCAGCAAGTGCCAGTCTTGCAGGCCCTCGAAGGCGCTGTCATAGGCGTCGGTTTCAAGGCGACGGGCCAGCTCAGCCACCGTATCTGGTGTCATATCTGAGACAGCCTGCTGCGAAACATGT
>DASQNN010000402.1:0-1790 GCA_035644955.1 Nodosilinea sp.
TTTGACTTTGACCAGGGCCGCTGGCAGTGGGATATGGCGGTGCTCCAGGGCATTGAGATCACCGAGAACGTCGTGGAACTGATGGTGAATCAGATTCAGAAGCTCTCGGCCGACACCCAGCAGGTGCTAAAGCTGGCGGCCTGCATTGGCGACAAGTTTGCCCTAGATGTGCTGGCGATTGTCCACGAGACCTCGCCCGCCGCAGCGGCCACGGCGCTTTGGGAGGCTCTACAGGCAGAGTTTGTGGTTCCCCTCAGCCAAGCGTACAAAATTCCGCTGGCCCTTGACGCCGACCCCAACTCGGCGGCAGCGGTTGCGCCCCTGGCCAGCTCTGGGGCCAGCCCTGAGGCACCGATCGCCTATCGGTTTCTGCACGACCGGGTGCAGCAGGCTGCCTACTCGCTGATTCCCGAGGCGCAAAAACAGCAAACCCACCTCAAAATTGGTCGGCTGCTGCTGCAACACATTCCAGCGGCGGAGCGCAACGAGCATATTTTTGCGATCGCAAATCAGCTCAACTACGGGGTGGGTTTGCTCACCACCGAGGCCGAGGCCTACGAACTGGCCGAGCTGAACCGGTTGGCGAGCCACAAAGCCAGGGCGGCGGCGGCCTACGACTCGGCCCTGCGCTACGCCATGGTGGGGCTCGACCTGCTGCCCGACGACAGCTGGCAGCAGCAGTACAACCTCACCCTGACCCTGCACGAAGCCGCCGCCGAGACCGCCTACCTCAACGGCGACTTTGAGCAGATGGAAACCTGGACAGCGGCGGCGCTGCAGCAGACCCGCGCCCCCATCCACACCATGAAGATCTACGAGGTCAAAATTCAGGCCTGCATGGCCCAGGTGAAACAGCTGGAGGCGGTGCGGATTGGGCTACAGGCGCTCGCCCCGCTGGGGGTGAGTCTGCCCGAAACTCCCAGCCTTGAAGACATTCAGCGCGCCCTGGAGCGCACCGCCGCCCACCTGGCGGGCAAGCACCCCGACGAGCTGCTCAATCTGCCCCCAATGACGGCCCCAGAGCAGCTGGCGGCGGTGCGGATGCTGACCAGCCTGGGATCACCGTGCTACCAGGCGGCACCGAGCCTGTTTCCGCTGGTGATCTGCGAGCAGGTTAACCTGTCGGTCACCTACGGCAGTTCGCCCTTTGCCGCCTACAGCTACGCCTGCTACGGCGTCATTCTCAACGGCATTTTGCAGGATATTGAGGCGGCTTACCAGTTTGGCACCCTGGCCCGGCGGGTGGTCGACCGGTTCAACGCCGTAGAGATGAAGGCCAGCATCTACTTTGTCACCGGGGCCTGCACCCTGCACGGCAAGGTGCACGCGCGCGAGACCCTGACCCTGCTGTGGGAGGGCTACCAGAGTGGCCTGGAAAACGGCCAGTTTGAGTATGGCGGCTACGCGGGGGTGCAGCACGGCCACCATGCCTACATGATGGGGCAAGAGCTGCCACGGCTGGCCGCCGAGATGGGCGCCGTCAGCGAAACCCTGGCTCAGCTCAAGCAGGACAACGCCCTGGGCTGGAACCAGATCGTTAAGCAGGCGGTGCTGAATTTAAGCGACTCTTCTTTAACGGACGCCTCTTTAACGGACGCCTCGGGCCCGCCCTGGCGGCTCCAGGGCAGCGCCTACCGGGAGGATGAGGCCCTACCGCTGCTGGTGGCCGCCAACGATCGCACCGGCCTACACTACCTCTACCTCAACAAGCTGATGCTCAGCTACTGGTTTGGGCAGTACTCCCTGGCCCTCGACTATGCCGCCCAGGCCGAGCAGTATTTGGATGGGGT
>DASQNN010000403.1:0-3879 GCA_035644955.1 Nodosilinea sp.
ATTCGCCCTTACACAATCTGTGCAAATGTAGGGGCGAATGGCATTCGCCCTTGACCAATTGGTGGGATAGCCCAGGTTGGCAGGGCAAACGCCGTTTGCCCCTACGGGTGGGTCTTTGGGGGCTGGGGATGACTGTCCCCAGCCGCCTACTTAACTGTCGAAGTGCTTGACGATCGCTTCGGCAAACTCCGAGCACTTCAGCGGTGGGTTGACCGGCGGCTCCATTAGGCGGGCCAAATCGTAGGTAACTTCGCGGGAGGCGATCGCCCCGCCAATCCCTTTCTTGATCAAATCCGCTGCCTCTTGCCAGCCCATGTACTCCAGCATCATCACGCCGGAGAGAATCACCGAGCCGGGGTTGATGCGGTCGAGCCCCGCGTGTTTGGGGGCCGTGCCGTGGGTGGCTTCAAAGATGGCGCAGGTGTCGCCGATGTTAGCCCCAGGGCCCATGCCCAGACCGCCAACGATCGCCGCTGCCGCATCCGACAGGTAGTCGCCGTTCAGGTTCATAGTGGCGAGAATGGAGTACTCGTCGGGCCGGGTCTGGATCTGCTGGAAGATGCTGTCGGCGATGCGATCGTTCACCATGATCTTGTCTTTCCACTGGCCGCTGCCGTGGGTGTCCCAGATGGCAGCGAGAATATCCTCCACTTCGGCATGGATGGCAGCTTTTTTCTCGGGAGTCAGCGCATCGTAGCCGGGTTCGATCTGGCGGGCGTTGTCTTCGGTGGAGAGGTCGGGGTTGGCCTCTTTATTGCCTAAAATCCACGACTCGCGCTCGGTGACGCAATCAGCCCGAAATTCGCTAGTGGCCAGTTCGTAGCCCCAATCGCGAAAGGCCCCCTCGGTGTACTTCATGATGTTGCCCTTGTGCACCAGGGTGACCTGCTGCTTGTCCTTGGGCAGGCGTAGGGCGTGCTTCATGGCCCGACGCACCAGGCGCTGGCTGCCGGTTTTGCTGATCGGTTTAATGCCAATGCCGGAGTCGAGGGGAATCTGCTTTTTGCCGTGCTCGGGGGTGGCGGGGATCAGCTCGGTGTTGAGGTACTTGATCAACTGGTTGCAGATGGGGTCGCCCTGCTTCCACTCGATGCCCAGGTAAATATCCTCGGTATTCTCTCTATAGATAATGACATCGAGCTTTTCGGGGCTGCGGTGGGGGGAAGGGGTGCCGGCGTAGTACTTGCAGGGGCGCACGCAGGCGTAGAGGTCGTTGATTTGCCGCAGGGCTACGTTGAGCGAGCGAATGCCGCCGCCCACAGGGGTGGTGAGAGGTCCCTTGATCGCCACGCCAAATTCTTCAATGGCTTTGAGGGTGTCGTCGGGCAGGTACTGGTAGGTGCCGTACTGCTCGCAGGCTTCGTCGCCAGCGTAGACCCGAAACCAGACAATTTCGCGTTTGCCGCCGTAGGCCGCAGCCACCGCTGCATCAAACACTCGCTGGGCGGCGGGCCAGATATCTACCCCCGTTCCATCGCCACGGATATAGGGAATGATAGGCGTGTCTGGCACCACAGGCTCACCATCTTTAAAGGTGATGCGCTCGCCTACTGCCGGGGGAGTGATCCGTTCGTACATCGCAAATTGCCTGCAAACGACAAAACATCCCATAGTCTAATGCGCTTTAACCCACAATTTTGCTCGTTTAGCAACGATTTAAATCTGGGCCTGAATTCCTTGGGTGGCGGTGGCTCCCCTGGTGGGCTGAGGCGGTGTAACGGCAAGGATGCTAGTCACCCCCTCTGTCCCGCGATCGCGCTATCCCTGCAGCTTGTCACCCCTCTTTTCTAGCTCGCTGCCTGTGTTGTGTCTCTTGAGAGTCTGGATCCATGAACACTATCTTGATCGTCGATGATGATGCCGTTATGCAGCTGGCCCTGACTCGGCGGCTGCAAGACCAGGGCTTTAAAGTATTAAATGCCGTCTCGGGCGAGGAGGCGCTGAGCTTATTAACCACTAAAACCGCCGATGTGGTGGTCTCAGACGTGATGATGCCGGGGATGACCGGATTTGAATTTTGCCACCAGCTGCGTTCTAGTCCCGCCGGGGAGATGGTGCCCTTTATCTTCCTCTCTAGTCTGGGCGAGCTGACCAACCGGGTGCAGGGCCATCTGATGGGAGCCGACGACTACCTGGTGAAACCCTTCTCGGCCCACGAACTCATTGCCAAGGTGAAAGGGGCGATCGCGCGATCGCAGCGCCTCCACAGCGCCCTCGAGCGCATGGTCAAACAAACTGCTAGCCACCCGGCCCCCCTCCCCCTCACCCCCGCCGAAGAGCGCGTCTTTTGGGAAGTCGTGCAAGGGTTTACCAACAAACAAATTGGCGAGCACCTCTTTCTCAGCCCCCGTACGGTGCAGACCCACCTCAGCAACATGCTGACCAAGCTTAACCTGGAGAATCGCTCGCAGATTGTGCGCTTTGCCTTTGAGCACGGCTATCGAATGCCGGAGGAATCGGAGCGGGGGTAGGAGGGTAGATGGGTAGGAGGGTGGGAGGGTAGATGGTTAAAGGCAAGGCACTCATCCACCCATGCACTCATCCACTCATCCACCCGCCCACCCGCCCACTCCCCTCACTCCCCACTTCACTGCCCTACCCAACACGTTCTATCATTGAGAGCGGGCACTCTCATGCGGTATCTATGGTTTCGGACAGCGACACATTGGTGGATTTGCGCAACCAGTTGCAGGGCGATTCGCTGAAGAAGCAGCTCTCGGCGGTGCATGAGCTGCTGGCCCTGGGGCAGGAGGGGATTGAGGCGTTGACTACAACCCTGGTGGAGCGCAAAGACGAGCCGCCAACGATTTTAGACGGCAAGATCTTTCAGGTGCTTTACGCTACGGAGCAGGAGGATCTGCGTCATTCTCTGGCGCAGCATTGGCCCCAGGGGCGCATGCCGACGCCGTCGGAGCAGGGGGTTGACTATGGGCCGCTGCAAGCGCTGTTAATTCAGCAGGACTTTGAAGAGGCGGATCGGGTGACGCTGGCAAAGCTGTGCGAACTGGCGGGGCCGACGGCGGTAAAGCGCAAGTGGGTCTATTTCACTGAGGTAGAGCAGTTTCCGGTGGTCGATTTGCGGACGATCGATCGGCTGTGGCTGATTTACTCGGAGGGCAAGTTTGGCTTTTCGGTGCAGCGCCGCCTCTGGCTTAGCCTGGGCCAAAATTGGGATAAGTTTTGGCCCCGTATTGCCTGGAAAGACGACAACATCTGGACGCGCTACCCCGGCGGCTTTATTTGGGACTTGAGCGCCCCCGATGGTCACTTACCCCTGTCGAACCAGCTGCGAGGAGTGCGGATGATGTCGTCGCTCATGACTCACCCGGCCTGGAGCGATGAGGTGTAGCGGTGGCGAAGCAGCGGGCCAAGGCTGACCTGCCCACCAAGGTGTGCCCGGTGTGCCAGCGCCCGTTTACCTGGCGCAAAAAGTGGGCCGACGTATGGGATGAGGTGAAGTATTGCAGCGATCGCTGTCGCCGTCGTCGCTAGTAGGTCCTCGAACCTAAAATAAAGACATTCTCACCAGCCTAGCCCTATGTCTGTTCGCAGCCTTTATGATGCTGACTTCTACGCCTGGACAGTAGAACAGGCCAAGCTGCTGGAGGGCCAGCAGTGGGAGCAGCTCGATGTGCCCAACCTGATAGAGGAGATTGAATCCTTGGGTCGGCAACAGCGACAGGAACTCCGCAGCCGGTTGAGTGTGCTGCTGGGGCATTTGCTGAAGTGGCAGTATCAGCCCAAGCGTCGGAGTCGCAGCTGGCTGGCAACCATCCGTATTCAGCGACGAGATATTCTCCGACTACTTCAGGAAAACCCTAGCCTGAAGCCTGCTCTAGGTAAAATTTTGGAGGATGCCTTTGCCAATGCTAGGGATCT
>DASQNN010000404.1:0-2213 GCA_035644955.1 Nodosilinea sp.
AGTTCTGTAGGGAGCGCAGCCGTTTACAGCGACACTCGTTAAAAGGCTAGATTGGAACCAGCCCCGGTGCTGGTCAGAGCCTTCCAGGTACAGATCCACAGGGTAGTCCAGCTCGCCGCGCTGCTGAACCACCGCCGCCCACGACGAGCCGGAGTCAAACCAGACATCCATGGTGTCGGTGCCCTTGCGGTAGGTGCGGCCGTTGTTGCGGTAGGCCTCGGGCAGCAGGTCGGCCTCGGGCAGCTCCCACCACGCGTCCGATCCCTTGTCGGCAAAGAGAGCCTTGATGTGGGCCAGGGTGTCTTCGTTGAGCAGCGGTTCGCTGGTTTCGGTGTCGTAGAACACGGGGATGGGCATGCCCCAGGTGCGCTGGCGCGAGATGCACCAGTCGGAGCGATCGCCCACCATGGCCGTAATCCGGTTTTCGCCCGTGGCCGGAATCCACTGCACCGACTGAATCGCCTTCAGCGCCTCATCGCGGAAGCCCTCCACCGAGGCAAACCACTGCTCGGTGGCGCGGTAGATGGTGGGCTGCTTGGTGCGCCAGTCGTAGGGGTACTTGTGGACGTAGGGCTCGTGCTTGAGTAGGGAGCCCGCCTTCTCCAAGGCTTCAATCACCGCTGGGTTGGCATTGGTGAGCACGTTCAGCCCCGCAAAGGGACCGGCCTCCTCGGTCATATCGCCCTTTTCATCCACGGGGCAGAGCACGGGCAGGCCGTAGCGCTGACCCACCTTAAAGTCTTCGTCGCCGTGGCCGGGGGCAGTGTGTACCAGGCCCGTGCCCGACTCGGTGGTGACGTAGTCGCCGCCGATCAAAATGGGGCTGGTGCGATCGAACAGGGGGTGGCGGTAGGTGGAATGCTCCAGGGCCGCACCTTTGATCTCGGCTTTGAGGGTCAGCTCAGAACCGAGCACCTGGGCCATGCGATCGCAGAGATCCTTGGCGATGATCAGGTACTTAAACGGTGTCCCAGTCGCGACTTCTACCACAGCGTAGGTTAGCTCGGCATTCACCGCCACGCCCAGATTGGCCGGAATCGTCCAGGGGGTCGTCGTCCAGATCGCCACGCCCAGCTCACCCAGGTAGGGCTCCAGCGCTGCCTGGGCGTCGGGTGAGGCGCTCACCATCGGAAACGCCGCGTAGATGCTGGGGGAGGTGTGGCCTTCGGGATACTCCAGCTCGGCCTCCGCCAGCGCCGTCTGAGAAGTCGGGCTCCAGTGCACGGACTTGAGGCCGCGATAGATGTAGCCCTTCAGGTACATCTGGCCAAACACCTCGATCTGAGCCGCTTCGTAGTCGGGGGTCATGGTCATGTAGGGGTGTTCCCAGTTGCCCCAGACGCCGTAGCGCTTGAAGCTCTCCCGCTGGCGATCGATGGCTTTGAGGGCAAAGGCCTTGGCCTTGTAGCGCAGCTTGATCGGTGTCAGGTTGGCCCGCGACTCCGGGTCCATCGCTTGCAGCACCTTCAGCTCGATGGGCAGGCCGTGGCAGTCCCAGCCGGGCACGTAGCGCACCCTACGGCCCTTGAGCAGCTGGTACTTATTGATCGTGTCCTTCAAAATTTTGTTGAGGGCGTGGCCAATGTGCAGGTCGCCGTTGGCGTAGGGCGGCCCGTCGTGCAGCACAAACACCTCGCCGGGGTTGTTGGCCGACAGCGTTTCGTAGATCTGGTGCTCGGCCCAAAAGGCTTGAATCTCAGGCTCGCGCTTGGTAGCGTTGGCCCGCATGTCAAAGCTGGTCTGGGGCAGCAGAACGGTGTCTTTGTAGCTTTTGGTGTCTGTCACGGCCTGGGGTTAATTTAGGAGTGAAGGATGATTCGCGCCACTATGGCAGATTCGGCCCGCCTGCCAATTGCTAAATCCGGTTAATGAATGGCCGGATCATGGTCAATTGATGGCCGGATAGTGGCGATAGCCATTATGGCAGATTCGGCCCGCCTGACAATTGATAGGGGCCGCCTCTAGTGAGCCATCCCTATACATTAGGCCAGGTTGAGGGCAATTGGACTAGGGGAATAGTGATTGGGCCGAGGGGCGATACTAAAGATTGGCTGGGGCAAACATTTTGGTTGAACCAATGGCTACGTTGACCGTGAGCTAAGAGCGCGACAGTAGAATAGAGATCATCGCCGTCTTTCTCAGCCTTTAGCTATGCCAGCTCAGCCTAAAACCAGACCTCTCGGAGAAATGTTGCAGCGGGCAGGGTTGCTCTC
>DASQNN010000405.1:0-3274 GCA_035644955.1 Nodosilinea sp.
GAGCTTTGCCCCCGCCTTCAACGTCATCACTGGCACCAGCGGGCGCGACGTGCTGGTGGGCACCGACGGGCGCGATCGCATCCTGGCCAGCCCCGGCCCCGATGTGATCACTACGGGCGGCGGGCGCGATCAGATCGTCTATACCAACACCAACCAAACCGGCGACACCATCACCGACTTTGCGGTAGGGGCCGACCAGCTGGTGTTCACTGACCTGCTGGCTAGCGTCGGCTACACCGGCACCAACCCCCTAGCCGACGGCACGATCCAGATTCGCAACCTGGGTAACAGCGGTCGCACTCAGCTCTCTCTGGAGCTCGATCGCATGGGCGGTGGACGCACCCAGTTCACCAACTTCATCACCTTTGACGGGGTGAATGCGGCGGCGTTGAACAATGCCGAGAACTTCGTGTTCTAGGTTGAGCTGGTTCTAGCCTCAAATCCCAGGGTTCTTAAAGAACCCTGGGATTTTTTTACTTCGCAGGCCATACCAGGGTGGCGGTATTGTCGATCGCCTGGGGCTTGCCGTCGCTATCCACCGAGTTGAAGTGGGCCAGTCGGGTTTGCACCTCGGGGGGCAGGTGCGAAAAGTCGATCTGGGGGTCGCCGGCGGCGATGCTGGCCCAGAAAGTTTTCAGGCTGGGGGCGATCGCCTCCGCCTCAACCTGGGCTAGCCCCACCGGTTGGCTGGTGAGAAACTTGGTCATAAACCCCTCAGCGCGATCGCACATCCACTGGTGCGACATCGCCTGCAAGTCATCCCAGGGTTCTACGGCGGTGAGGCGGCGCGATCGCACCTCCACCCGCAGTTCGCCCTCACCGTGCTCAATCTCCACAATCCGGTAGGGGTGGGGGTAGCTGACCAGCGACCCGGTCAGCACCTCGCACAGGTCGCCGTGCCGCGCCACATCCTGCACGTGCAGGTGGCCGGTAAACATCAGCCGCACCCCCGCCGCCTCTAGGCGCTGGATAATATCGGCGGCATTGCTCACCATGTAGCGCTGGCCCAGGGGGCTGTTCGACTGGCCCGGCAGGTGCTCCAGCACGTTGTGGTGCAGCATGACGAGGATTAGATCGTCGGTGTATTCAGCCAGCGTTGCCTCCAGCCAGTCGATCTGAGCCTGATCCACATAGCCCACCCGAATCTGCTCCCCATTGGGCTCAAAGGCATTGGAGTTTAGCGCCACCAGCCGCACGCCGGGGAAAATCTCGTGCTGGTAGTGGAGGGTTTTGCCGTCGCTGTAGCCAAAGTCCTGGTAGAGGCGGGGGAAGTCGGCCAGGCCAATGGCGCGATCCGTCGCGTCTCGGGCAATCACGTCGTGGTTGCCCGGCACCACGTAGGCCGGAAAGGGCAGCCGTTTGAGGCGATCGATCAGCCACTGGTGGTTAACCCATTCCCCATGCTGAGTGAGGTCGCCAGGCAGCAGCAAAAAGTCGAGATCGAGGGTTTCTAAATGGTCAAAAATTTGCTCAATGCCCGGAATGCTGACCTCTACTAAGTGAAAGCGATTGGGGCCGTTGTAGATGGTCTCAGGTCGAGCGATATGAGGGTCGCTGATGATAGCGAAGCGAAAACGCTGTCCCATGAACTTAGACGTACAGATATGTGAATTCTCCTATCAGCCTAGCCGCTCCTCGGCCGATTCGGTAAAGAAATTAGGTATTAGGCAGCGGGTATTGGGTATCAGGCCTGACACCCGACACCAATACCTGGCACCGCAAATGGCATGATAGAAAGCCGTGGTTCCATGAGGTCAAGGCTGTGGCAGTTGTTCGAGTGCGCCAGCACGTCAACCCCCTGAGCGATCGATACCAGGCTCCCGTCGAGGCCCCTGCCTGGGAGACCGTCTTTGCCAGTCCCCAGCAGCCCCTGCACATCGACATTGGCTGCGGCAAGGGCGTCTTTGCGCTGCAAATGGCCCAGCTTCAGCCCGAGTGGAATTTTTTGGGCCTCGAAATTCGCAAGCCTGTGGTCGAGTCGGCTCAAAAGCGGCAGCAAGAGACCGGGCTGAGCAACCTTCATTTTATGTACTGCAATGTCAACATCTCCCTGCGCGCCCTGCTAGAGAGCTGGGGCGATCAGAATCCGTTGCGACAGGTATCTATCCAGTTCCCCGACCCCTGGTTTAAAAAGCGTCACCAAAAGCGGCGGGTGCTGCAACCCGAGCTAGTCAGCACCCTGGCCGAGTTTCTGCCGTCCGGCGGGCGCCTGATTGTGCAGTCGGATGTGGAGGAGGTGGCGGTGGATATGTGCGATCGCATTGCCGAAAACCCCCACTTTCTGCGCTCTAGCCCCGCCTGGCTGCCCACCAGCCCCTTCCCCGCCCAAACCGACCGCGAGCGCGTCACCTTAGAGCAGGGGCTGCCTGTTCACCGCGCCATCTTTACCCGCACTTGACGGTCTACCCGCAGCCCAGGGTGTAAAATGGCCCAGTATCGGTAGTCAACCTCTGGGGCTGTAGCTCAGCAGGATAGAGCGGCCGCCTCCTAAGCGGCAGGTCGTGGGTTCGAATCCCGCCAGCCCCGTACCACCAAAAGTTAAGCTTTACAAGGCTTCTAGCCGTTATACAGCAAGCCCTGGCAAACTCTTAGATGACGAGAATTCGTTCTTGTTGTCGGGAGATTTAAGCACAACTTTAAGCCATGGCTGAAAAGCAATACACCCTCGAGGCTGTCCAAGGGCGGCTAAAGCAGCAAAAATCCAAGGCCATGATTTTCCTTCGTGGGGAAGATAATATTTGGGTTCGAGGTACCTTCCCACCTCGCCCCGGTAGTAGTAAGACCCGAGCATGTCAAGACAAGTTTTCTCTGCACTTACCAGCCAATAGAGATGGTTTCAAAGCTGCTGAGAAAGAAGCCCTGCGTATTAGCGCTCTAATCATAGCCAAGCAATTTGATTGGCGAGACTTCCTAAATCCCGCCGATCAACCCGATTTTAAGCCTGCTCAAACGTTGATTCAGGAGTTTGCTGACGAATACAAATCAACACACACAATTTCCAACCACACATTCAATCAGCAGTGGATGAGGATTTATAAAAAACTCCCACAAGACAAGCCTATTACCAAAGAGATTTTAATTGCTGTTGCTCTGCAGGCTGAAAAGAACAGTCGAGACAGAAAGAAAAGATGCGAGAAGCTTCAGAAATTAGCAGATTTCATAGGCATAGTTGTAGACCTAAAGCAATATGCAGGCAAATATCAGGTGAAAGATCGTGATATACCTGATGATCTAACAATTGCTCAAATGTGGCAGTCAATCCCAACAGCAGCAT
>DASQNN010000406.1:0-6775 GCA_035644955.1 Nodosilinea sp.
AGAACAAGCAGCCCAGGGCTTTTGGCTAGGGGGCAGCCCCGAACTAGACCGCGCCGAAACCCATGCCCTGATCCCAGCGGCAGGCGGGCAGCTTACCCTTAATCTGGCTACCGGCGAACTGGCGTTTTAGCACATATCTCCCCCAAAGGAGCACCGTTGCGGCCGGGATGGGGCTGCTATAAAGAAGAAGACGATTCTGAAACCGGAACGTTACGAAACTTGCACATGCATAACAGCAACAGCTATGGCCAAGGGTGAGCAAATTTACGTGATGCGAGACCTGGCGGGGGTGCCGGGGCTCTACCAGCACCACGGCATCGACTGCGGCGACGGCACCGTCATTCACTACAGCAAAGCCCGAGACATCGCCGAAATTGCTTGTACCAGCTACGAGGCCTTCTCCTGGAGCAATCCGGTCTATAGCGTTCGCCAATCGATTATCTACCCCCCTGAAACCGTGATCGAGCGGGCCACCAGCCGCCTGGGCGAGCGCCAGTACGACCTGCTGCAAAACAACTGCGAACACTTCGCCAACTGGTGTACCACCGGGCGCAGCGAGAGCCGCCAGCTAGCCAACTTTGGCCTCCAGCCCAACCAGCTCAACCTTCCCGAACTGCGGCGCTTGGCCGATCGCGATCGCCACGTCACCACCCCCGAACAAGCCCGCGCCAACTTTCAAAAAGCCCTAGGCGATATCGCCACCGCCTACAACACCACCCTAGCCGACCAGCAGGCCGCCCAAAAAGACATCCGTGACTGGCACCGCGTTGCCCAAAAAGCCCTAGAAAACAACCGCGAAGACCTCTCTAGAGCCGCCCTGCACCGCAAGGTAGCCGCCAAAAAGCGAGTTGACCTGCTCACCGCCCAGCTTAGCGACCTGGTAGAGCTAGAGCTGAATCTTCAGCGTAACCGCGCCTTTGCCGAGAGGCAGGTGGGGAGTGGGTGAGTAGGGGAGTGGGTGGGTAGGCGAGTAGACGAGTGAATGGGTGGATGGGTGGGTGAGTAGGACGGGGTTATAGCATAGGTACGGAGAATCTATCTGCTATTTCCGGGATCGCCCACCGCCTGCGACAGGCAAACTTTGCCAAATTTAGCCATGCACAACTCCATCCTTCCGTTGGGTCCAGGGCGGCGGAACGGCCCTGGTCGAGGGGGTCTGGGGGCAATCGAAACGCCCCCAGCGGTAGGATTGGCTTTGTCCCCCCAATTCTCTGCCGCATCACTTTTTGCGGTTAGGCCACGAACCCTGCTTTGGGCAAACAACCGTTTACCCCTACGGGAGATTTTCGACCCACAAAATTGATTTCACTGGACGCTGCACCCGTTCCCCCGAAGCATTGAGCCGACCATAGTAGGTAGTGCCCTGGTACATCAGCGTTGAAGAGCTGCCGCCGTCGAGATTGAGAGCCTGCACGACACCGCGATCGCGCATCACCCCCGCCACCTCCTCCATCGTCATCCCCGAGGGCGACACCCCCGGCACCTGGGCCACCATCACCAGCACCACGCTGCCATCAGCCGTCAGCCCCACCGCCGATCGCGCATTCGCCGACTGACCACCGAGAGCATCGCGCCCAGCAGCGCGATCGACAAAGCCCTCTTCAATCGACGTATCCTGCGGCAGCAGCTGGGGGCCAGCCCCTACCGCATCCACTAGCGCGCAGCCGGTCGGCACAGGGTCTTGATGGAACGTAATGTCGTAGCTAGGGGTACCGTCGCAGTCGTAGCGGCGAAACTCCGAGCGATTCAGAATGCGATCCATGTAGCTGGCCAGGTCTGGATTGCCGATCAGCCGCTCGTTGAGGGTTGGGTCAGCCATCAGCGCCCCATCCTGCACCACATAGGATGTCGTGAGGCCATTGTTAGGATCAAAAAAGCCCGCGTTTAGGGCAGCAGCCACACACCCCTCCCCCGCGCACACCTGGGTCGCGATCTGGTCGACCCGCGCCAAGGCATCAACCACCGCCACCTGCACCGGATACCGCACCGGGTCAGGAATCGTCACCACATGTACCGTGGCGGCAGGCAGAGTAATGGTTTCATGGGTAGGAGGCAGCACAGGCATTTCGAGCTGTGCGTCGGCCTCGTCTAAAGCGGTATCAGCCTCGGTGGGCATGGGGGCACAGCTCAGCAGTAGGGTAGCGACCAGACCAAGAAAAAGAGATTGCTGAAGGATAAAACGCATAGGGCCAACCACGGGTTGCGTTCAGCAGTATAGCGGCTGAGTCATTACCTCGGCGGCTTCAGAGCCGGACATCTAGCCGGGTGATGGGCATACTGGAACCAGTTCGGTAGCGGGCAATGGCAGTTCCCACGGTGACAACCAATCCAGCTCAGCCGATAGTGTATCCCTCGGTAACGGTGATTGTGCCCATCTACAATGGCGCGGCCGATTTGCCCACGTTGATAGAGCGGCTGCTGGGGCAGCAATACCCCACCGACCGAGTGGAAATTTTACTGGTGGATAACGGCAGCGGCGATCGCACCCCCGACCTACTCAAAACCGCTGCATCCCGAAATCTCCGTCTCCGCACCCTCACCTACAGAGCAATTCAAAGCTCCTATGCCGCCCGCAATGCTGGCATCGCCGCCGCCACCGGAGACATTCTCGCCTTTACCGACGCCGATTGCCAGCCGACACCAGACTGGCTCGCCGCCCTGGTGCAGCCCTTTACTGACAACTCCGTGGGACTGGTCGCCGGGGAAATCAAAGCCTTGCCCAGCCAGAACTGGCTGGAGCGCTACGCCGATCGCCAGGGCACCCTCTCCCAACACAACACCCTCAACCATGGTTTTTTGCCCTACGGACAAACTGCAAATCTGGCGGTGCGGGCCGAGGTATTGGGTACAGTTGGCCTCTTTCGTCCCCACCTGACCACAGGCGGGGATGCCGATCTGTGCTGGCGCATCCAGCAGGAAACCAAGTGGCAGCTTGTCCATGCTGGCGATGCGATTGTCTACCATCGCCACCGCAATACCCTAAAGGGTTTGCGCAGCCAGTGGTACCGCTACGGCTGCTCAAACCGCTACCTGCACGACCTGCACGGCGTGGAACTGATGCGTTCTCTCACCGCCAAAGAAACCCGCTATCGTCTGCTGCGCTGGAGCCTAAAGGAACTGCCCCAGGCCGCCACCAAACTGCTGACTGGCCAAGGCACCCCGCTAGAGCTAGCGATTACACCACTCGACCTTTGGTGCGCCTGTGCTCGCACCCAGGGGCAGACCGAGGCCCAGCTACCCACCCAAGCTCACACCATCGCCCACTTGGCAGAACCGATCTGATGCGAATCCTGATGATTTCCGCCACATTCCCCTACCCGCCAACGCTGGGAGGCACCCAGATTCGCACCTTCTACCTGCTCAAGCACCTGAGCCAAAACCATGAGGTAACGCTGGTGACGCAGCGATCGCCCGAAGTCACCGACGACGATGCAACCACCCTCGCCACCTACGTTGATAAGCTAGTCTGTTTTCCCCGCCCCACCGCCGCCGACCTGCGGCCCGGTCTACCCGGCAAAGTCAGCCGTTTTGCCCACTTCCTCACCACCGGCACGCCCCCCAGCACTACTTACCTACACGCCCCCGCCATGCAGCAGTGGATCAATGACTGGGTGACGGGTGGCCGCTGCGACGCCATTACCTGCGAGCACAGCGTTAATGAGGTGTTCGTGCGGCCTAGCTACCGGCAGCGGGTGAAGAAAGTGGTGGTAGATATTCACAGCTCGCTCTACGGCACCCTGGTCAATCAGCTCCAGACCGGCACGGCCGAGAAGCCGTTGCGCGATCGCCTCAACCTGCCCCTGCTCCGCCGCTACGAACGCCGCTACGCCCAAAAGTTTTCTGACCTGGTAATTACTACAGAAGAAGACCGTCAGTTCTTTGCCCCCATCGCTGGGGCCACTCCCCTCCACGTGGTACCCAACGGCGTCGATCGGGTACAGTTTCCCTACCGCAGCGCCGACCCCGGCGGCCACAGCCTGGTTTTTGTGGGCGCGATGGACTACATCGCCAATGTCGATACAGCTAAATACCTGGCCCAAGCCATTCTGCCGCCCCTGCGCCAACGCTACCCCGACGCTACCCTCTACCTGGTGGGTAATAAGCCCACAGTGGACGTCCAAGCCTTGGGAAACCTGCCCGGAGTCATCGTTACCGGACGGGTGCCGTCGGTAGTGGAGTATCTGCACCAGGCGACGGTGTGCGTGGTGCCCATGCGGATCGGCTTTGGCATTAAGAACAAAACCCTGGAGGCGATGGCGGCGGGGGTGCCGGTGGTCGCCAGCGATCGCGGCCTTGAAGGTCTAGCCGTAGACCAACCCCAGCGGGCGCTGCGGGCGAATAGCGTGGAGGAGTATGTGGGGGCGATCGCTAAACTCTTCGACCAGCCCAACCTTCGCGCCACCCTTTCGACGCGTGGGCGCGAGCTAATTGAAACCACCTTTACCTGGGAACAAGCCTGTCAGGCTTACGAGGCAGTGCTGAACTTCTGAATCCTCAGCTAAGGTGGAATAATTAGAAGTACGGCATTAGGGGCTATCTTATGGCAGTCCGACAGCGGCGCTACAGCAAGAAAGAGCTGGCTCGACGGGGGCAAGCGCTCTATGAATCTGGTATCCGGCAGCAGGTTGAGGCGGGCAACGACGGCAAAATTGTTGCGATTGATATTGAAACCGGAGTCTTTGAAGTAGCCGATCGCGTTTTACCTGCCACTCAGCGATTGTTTGAACAACACCCAGAAGCGCAGCCTTGGGTCATTCGCATTGGGCACCGAGCTGTTTATCACTTTGGGGCACGAAGCTTGGCAAAACCTCAATGATTCAAGGGGTTGTAAACCTGCGCCGAGAAGCAACAATTCCCCTGGTGGTAGGCAATGCGGAGGGGCAAAGGCAAGTCATTGATGCTGTTATTGACACCGGGTTCAATGGTTTTCTCACGTTGCCTGCTACGCTTGTGACCGCCTTGAATCTGCCCTGGAATGCCTCCGATATCGTTACTTTGGGCGATGGTAGCGAGACGGTCTTTGACCTGTACGCTGCGACCGTCATTTGGGATGGGCGATATCAGGAAGTTGACATTGCCGAATCGGAGACTGAACCTCTCATTGGTATGGCACTCCTCTATGGGTACCGCTTGCAGATTGATGCCATTGAGGGCGGCATGGTGAGAATTGAAGCGCTTTGAGCTTAGCCAAAAGGTCGCTAGACGAGCGAGGGTATTCACAGGAAACAGGCAGCGGGAGAGCGCTATCGGTAGGATGGTGATGGGCAATGTGGCCCAGTTCACTACTAGCCTCCATCCTTTCAACTCCCACAGCTCAACCATGGTGTCGCAAAAACTAGACCAGCTCAAAACCCTCTTTGCCGCGATGGATCGGGCGCTGATCGCCTACTCGGGCGGCATCGACAGCACCTTGGTGGCCAAGGTCGCCTACGACGTGCTGGGCGATCGCGCCCTCGCCGTCACCGCCAACTCGCCCTCGCTCATGCCCGCTGACCTCGAAGAAGCCCAGGTGCAGGCGGCGGCGATCGGCATTGCCCACGAAATTGTCGTCACCCACGAACTAGACAACCCCAATTACGCTGCCAACCCCGTCAACCGCTGCTACTTCTGCAAAAGTGAGCTGCACGACACCCTCAAGCCCCTGGCCCTGGAGCGCGGCTACCCCTACGTGGTCGATGGCGTCAACGCCGACGACCTGGGCGACTACCGCCCCGGCATTCAGGCGGCCAAGGAGCGGGGGGCCAGGTCGCCCCTGGCGGAGGTGGGCATCACTAAGTTTGAGGTGCGCGAAATCTCGCGTGCCCTTGGTCTGCCCTGGTGGGATAAACCGGCTCAGCCCTGCCTCAGCTCGCGCTTTCCCTATGGCGAAGCCATTACGTTAGAGAAGCTGCGGCGAGTGGGCCAGGCGGAGCTGTACCTGCGGCATTTAGGGCTGCGGCAGCTCAGAGTGCGATCGCAGGAGGACACCGCCCGCATCGAAATTCCTGTCGAAAATATTAAAGATTTTGTAGCCGCCACCGACCTTAAAGCCCTGGTAAAGGCGCTGCAAGACTACGGTTTTACCTACGTCACCCTCGATCTGGAGGGCTTTCGCAGCGGTAAGCTAAACCAGGACCTACCCGCAACTGTCGTTAGCCCCTCAGAGCGTTCCAGCCATGACCTATCTGCTTGCCGGTGACATTGGCGGCACCAAAACCATCCTGCGCCTGGTTCAGGCCAGCACGCCCAGCCCAACGACTCCGGTGATTCTTAAAACCGAGTTTGAGCGCACCTACTCTAGCCAGGCCTACCCCGACCTGGTGCCCATGGTAAAAGAATTTTTGCACCAGGCCGCCATGGACGCCGGGCATGACTACAAGCCCGAGCGGGCCTGCTTTGCGATCGCCGGACCGGTGGTTGAAAACACCTCCAGCCTGACGAATTTGGCCTGGTCGCTAGAGGGCGATCGCCTGCAAGCCGAACTGGCCCTCGACCGGGTAGAGCTAATCAACGACTTTGAGGCCGTCGGCTATGGTGTTTTTGGCCTCGCCTCCGAAGATATCTACACCCTGCAAGCGGGCGACCCCGACGACAATGCCCCGGTGGCGATCATCGGCGCAGGTACGGGGCTGGGGCAGGGGTTTGCCCTGGCGACCAGCGGACGGCCCCTGGTGTTTCCGTCTGAGGGGGGCCATGCCGACTTTGCCCCGCGCTCAGAGCTGGAGTTTCAGCTAATGCGCTACCTGATCGACAAGCACCAGATCTCGCGGGTGTCGGTGGAGCGGGTGGTGTCGGG
>DASQNN010000407.1:0-12387 GCA_035644955.1 Nodosilinea sp.
CCCCTCTATTTCACCGAAAACGAGACCAATCACACAGCGGTATTTGGAAGCGAAAATTCTTCCCCCTACGTTAAAGACGGCATTCACAACGCGGTTGTTCATGGGCAAAGGTCTGCGGTAAATCCGGCGCAGGTGGGCACCAAAGTTTCGCCCCACTATCGACGTTCTCTGGGGCCAGGAGAGCGGCAGACCGTGCGCCTGCGGCTGACAAATCAGCCTACCCTAGAGCATCCCCTTGGCCCCGACTTTGAGCAAATTCTACACACCCGGCGGCAGGAGGCCGATGACTTCTATGCCGCCCTCACCCCCTTTGAGCTGAGTGATGACCAGCGGCGGATTCAGCGCCAGGCGATCGCGGGCCTGCTCTGGAGTAAGCAGGTTTACGCCTACTCCGTAGAGCGCTGGCTGCGCGGTGATCCAACCCTGCCAGCGCCACCGAATCGCAGCCGCAACACCCACTGGCGACACCTCGACAGCGCCGACATTATCTCCATGCCCGACAAGTGGGAATACCCCTGGTTTGCCGCCTGGGATTTGGCCTTTCACTGCATTCCCCTGGCCATGGTAGATCCGGAGTTTGCCAAGCACCAGCTCGACCTGCTCACCCGCGAGTGGTATATGCACCCCAACGGCCAGCTGCCCGCCTACGAGTGGGGTTTTGGGGATGTCAACCCGCCGGTCCACGCCTGGGCCACCTGGCGGGTGTACAAAATTGCCCAAAAGATGACCGGCTCGGCCGTCGATCATCGCCCTTTTCTAGAGCGCGTCTTTCAAAAGCTGCTGCTCAACTTCACCTGGTGGGTCAATCGCAAAGACAGGGACGGCAAAAACGTGTTCGAGGGCGGTTTCTTGGGCCTCGACAATATTGGCGTGTTTGACCGCAGCGCTCCACTGCCCACCGGCGGCTCCCTAGAGCAGTCCGACGGCACCAGCTGGATGGCGATGTACTGCCTCAACATGCTGGAGATGGCCCTGGAGCTGGCGATCGCAAACCCGGTCTACGAAGACATGGCCACCAAGTTTTTTGAGCACTTTATCTACATTGCCGAGGCCATGAACCACATCGGCGACGATCAAACCCGCCTGTGGAATGAGGAGGACGGGTTTTTCTACGATGTGCTGCACCTGCCCCAGGGCGATGGCCCTTCGGGGCCGGTCTCAGACCAACGCATTCAGCTAAAAATTCGCTCGATGGTGGGGCTGATTCCCCTATGCGCGGTGATGACCCTGGAGCCAGACACCCTGGCCCAGCTGCCCAACTTCACCGCCCGGATGGAGTGGTTTATTCAACATCGCACCGAGCTCAAGCGCAATGTTGCCTGTATGGAAACCAAGGGTCAGGGGGCGCGGCGCATGCTGGCCCTGTGCTACGCCACGCTGGGGCAGGTGGAGCCGCGCGATCGCCTGCGCCGCCTGCTCGAAAAACTGCTCGATGAGGCCGAATTCTTGAGCCCCTACGGCCTGCGCGCCCTGTCGAAATGCCACGCCGAGCATCCCTACACCTTTCATGCTGATGGCCAAGACTACCAGGTTGCCTACGAGCCAGCGGAGTCGAGCAGCGGGTTATTTGGCGGCAACTCCAACTGGCGGGGGCCGATCTGGTGGCCGGTCAACTATTTGATTATCGAGGCGCTGCAAAAGTTTCACCACTACCTGGGCGACGACTACCAGGTGGAGTGTCCCACCGGCTCCGGGCGCTGGATGAACCTGTGGCAAGTCGCTAGCGAACTCTCTCAGCGCTTGGTCGCCATTTTTGAGCGCGATACAGAGAATCATCGCCCCGTCAACGGCGGCAGCGGCCTCTTTCAGCACGACCCCCACTGGCGCGATTACGTACTGTTTTACGAATACTTCCACGGCGACAACGGCGCGGGGCTAGGGGCCAGCCACCAAACCGGCTGGACAGGACTGGTGGCCAAGCTGATTCAGCAGCAGGGGAAATACGACAACCAAACCCCTGGAGAATAAGAGTCCTGGGCTAAGATCCCGTAGCCGCAGAGGAGCTAGCGACAGTTGGAATGCTCTGGCCCTAATACTTGACCAGCTGATTGTGACAGACTCTAACGGCCTAGGGGTCTGGGTTCAAGGTTTAAGGTTCACGACCGGCCTTAAATCCTGAACCTTAAACCCTGAACCCCCACTGACCTGTCATCCTGGGCTTGGCCAACTACTAGGCCTGCAGCGATAAAACCTGTTGCCAAACCACCGCCCGATCGCGGCTTAAGGCCGAGATGACCAGGGTTTTGACCTCCCCCAGACCCAGGGCAACTAAGTCCTGGCTCAGCAGCAGGGCATGGATCTGTTCGGCGGCCTCCTCAGGGTTAACCACCCGCACGGCCAGCCAGGAAATTTGTAGCTGCTCGTTCTGAATGGCAACCTGAGCCGAAAGCCGCTGGCGCTTCAGCAGAGATTGCACCCGCTCAACGGGGGTGAGCGCAGCCATCGCCGCCGCCGCCGCGGCCTGGGGCGATGGCTCGACCTTGACCGGCGGCGGATTTTCGATGTGATCTTTAAGCAGATAAAAGGCTTGCTTCAACGTCTCTACCCGCGGGCGATCGCCCTCGCGCAGCGCCTGGGCCTTGAGCTTAAAGTAAGAGCCTTCCACCGCTTGTAAAGAAGATTCTGGTTCTAGCTCCAAAAGCATATAGGCATGGTCAGTGGTTCCAGATGCGGCCGATTCAGGCGCCAAAAAAGCTTCAATGTCCCTGTCGATCTCGTCTTCAGCGTCTGGATTCTCTAGATCTTCTAGGTCTAAGGGGGTTACTGCGGCATCGGGCACACCCAAAACCACCTCTACCCCCCAACCGGGTTTTGGCTGATCGGCCTGCTCGCCATAGATATGTAGGACAGCAACATTTGCCACCTGAAGCCGCTCTATGCCCTGGCGCACGTAGGCCACGGATGGAGCCTGGGGAGGTAAGGCTGACCCGGTCAGCCACAGTCGCAGACAGTCGCCCTGGCGATCGCCGCGCACCGTAATGCCCTTAGAGCGCAGGGCCTGATTGATCAAATCGGCGATCGCGGCAGCATCGCCACCTTTAGCCTTTTCCAGTTGCGAAGGGGATGACATAGAAAATCTCCCTGGAACGTTAGCTTTAGCTTACAAGGTATGCCGAGGGCTCCGCTATGGTCCCGGCCTGGAGCGCCAGTAGCGCGATCGCGACTTGCGAAAACCGCCCAAATGAAGTACAAGTGTACTTATCCGCCCTCCCCCATAGTGGCCTTAACTTGGTCTACAAACTCCTGATGGTCGATTACCGGCTTAGAAATATAGCCATCGGCACCGCTCTGGCTCAAGAAATTCTCGCGATCGCCATCCATGGCGTGGGCCGTTACCAAAATTACCGGCAGGCGGGCCGTAGTCGGGTCAGCCTTCAGCAGTTGGGTAATTTTGATGCCGTCCATGGGCTTGCCCTGATACATACTGTGGGCCAGCGACACATCCATCAAAATCACGTCAATTTCGCCGCTGCGGGCGATGGTTATCACTTCTTCGACATCCTCAGTGTGCTTGACGGCCAGGCCGCCACGCTTAGTCAAAATTTTAGAAAATACTCGGGCATTTACCAGGTCGTCTTCAACCAGTAAGACGGTCTTCATTGCGTGTGTCCACCCCTGTCATCGGAGGAATATGGTCATAGAACGTAAGTCAATTGGTTGATGCGTTGCGCTATACAGGCACAGGTAAGCTGGGTGCCTGTATAGCCCCAGATAGGCCCCAAGTACTCTATGACCCAGGCCAGATCGATAATAAGCCCAGATACTTGCCATGCCTGTAGGCTTGCCTATAAGTTACAGCATTGTTACAGCTGATCTATACAAGACCTACAAAATAAGACCGTGAATTGAGGCTCAAAATGTTGTTTTGAGCCATCGCTATGGCTAAACTCAACTACCGCCCGGTCTAAACCACCGCCCTTCTTTTCATCCAGGAACCCCGCCCATGGCCGACCAACTCGACATTCTTGCCTCTGGGCAAATTGTGCCCACCTCGCTTCATACCGAGGTGCAGCGGTCGTACCTGGAATACGCCATGAGCGTCATTGTGGGCCGGGCCCTGCCCGACGTGCGCGACGGCCTGAAACCCGTGCACCGCCGCATTCTCTACGCCATGCACGAGCTGGGGCTCACCCCCGATCGCCCCTACCGCAAGTGCGCCCGCGTAGTGGGTGACGTGCTGGGCAAGTACCACCCCCACGGCGACCAGGCGGTGTACGACGCCCTGGTGCGCATGGTGCAAACTTTCTCTAGCCGCTACCCGCTACTGGATGGCCACGGCAACTTTGGCTCGGTGGACAACGACCCGCCGGCGGCCATGCGCTACACCGAAACGCGCCTGTCGCCGGTCAGCAACGAAGCCATGCTGACCGATATCAGCGAGGCCCTAGTCGACTTTAGCGACAACTTCGACAGCTCCCAGCAGGAGCCGGTGGTGTTGCCCACCCAGCTGCCCAACCTGCTGCTGAACGGGTCTTCGGGCATTGCTGTGGGCATGGCCACCAACATTCCGCCCCACAACATGGGGGAAGTGATTGACGGCCTGGTGGCGATGATCGATCGCCCCGCGATCTCCGACGACGAGCTGTTTCGCCTCATCCCCGGTCCCGACTTCCCCACCGGGGGCGAGATCATTGGCACCGAGGGCATTCTAGAGGCCTATCGCACCGGGCGGGGCAGCATTCCCATTCGCGGCGTCAGCCAGCTAGAGGAGGTACACCCCGGCCGGGGGCGGCAGCGGCGCAATGCGATCATCGTCACCGAGCTGCCCTACCAGGTCAACAAGGCCGGGTGGATTGAGAAAATTGCCCAGCTGGTGAATGCCGGGCGGCTGGAGGGCATTGCCGATATTAGGGATGAGAGCGATCGCGACGGCATGCGCGTTGTCATTGAGCTAAAGCGCGACACCCCCGCCCAGCGGGTGCTGCAAGACCTCTACCGATCTACCCCGCTGCAGACCAACTTTGGCGTGATTATGCTGGCCCTCGACAACGGTCAGCCCCGCCAGCTGCCCCTGCGCGACGTCATGCAGGCGTTTCTAGACTTTCGCGAAACTACCCTGACCCGCCACTACCAGCACCAGCTCGAAAAAACCGAGTCGAAGCTCCACATCACCGAGGGGCTGCTCACCGCCCTCAACAACCTCGACGCCATCATCGATATTCTGCGCAACGCCCCCGATGGCACCACCGCCAAGCAGACCTTTCAGCAGCGGTTTGACCTCAGCGAGCGGCAGTCCGACGCGATTTTGGCCATGCCCCTGCGCAAGCTCACCGGCATGGAGCGCCAGGGCCTAGAAACCGACTTTACCGAACTCAGCCAGCGGCGCGACGCCCTGAACCGACTGCTGGCCGATCGCAAAGAGCTGCTAAAAGCGATGAAAAAAGAGCTCAAGGCGCTCAAAAAGAAGTTCAGCGACCCCCGCCGCACTCGCATTCAGACCGATGCCGAGCGGGCTGAAGAATCGCAGCAGGTCGAAGAGATCATTGCCGAGTCGGTGGAAGAAGCCGCCGTGGTGGAATTCACCCAAAAGGGCTACGTGCGGCGGTTTTCTCAAAAACCCTACCAGCGGCGACAGGCCCGGCTAGACATCGACACCGACCCCAAACTCCACGCCGGTGAGGACGATCCAGTAATACAGGTCGAACCCGCCCTCACCACCCAAGAGGTGCTCACCCTCATCCGTGATGGCCGTGCCTTCACCGTTGCTGTCGAAAACATCCCCGCCAACCCACGCCAGGGCAAGGGAGCGCCGCTGGTGCATCTGCTGCCCGGTTCGGTGCCCCCTGCTGCCGATGCCATTGTGGCTCAGCTGGTCATTCGCGACGACCTGCTGGAGCACGACCTGATTTTGGTCACCCGCAAGGGCAAAATTAAGCGTGCCCCGCTGAAGGAGTTTACCAACCTCACCGGGCGCGGCCTCACGGCTATGAAGGTCAAAGATGGCGACGAGCTGGCCTACGTTGCCCTGGCCGAGGCCGGGGATGACCTGGTGCTGGCCACCACTGGCGGGCGACTGCTGCGCTTCCCCATTGATGACGAAAACCTGCAAGTCATGGGTCGCGCCGCCCAGGGGCCGCAGGGCATTCGCATGGGTAAGCAAGAAACCCTGGCGGGCTGCGTGGCGGTGCAGTCGAGCAAAGACTGTCTGCTGCTGGTATCGGCGGCGGGCTACGCCAAGCGCCTGCCGGTAGACGGCCTGCGGGTGGCCAAGCGCGGCGACATCGGCACCCAGTCATTCCAGTTCAGCCTCAAGACCGATAGCCTGGTGGCCCTGCTGCCGGCGGTGCCAAAGGCAGCGGTGACGGTGTTTACCAGCGCCGATCGCACCGCCGTTATCCCCATCGACTCGGTGCCACGGCAGGGAAGGACTGGAGAGAGCGATCGCATCGTCAAACCCAACAAAGGCGAAACTGTTGTACAAGTAATTCGTTCGGCTGTGCCGGATCCAAAGGACAGTAACGGGGCGGTATCAGAAGAAAGATAGGATAGTTTTGTAGAGCAAGCGTTGGTTCTGGTTTAATGTCTTTCGACTGCCCAATGATTGATTTAGGTGGAAATGAGGTCACGCGATGGAAGCGGTTGAGTTCGAAGCCAATATCAAAAACGGCAGCATCGAAGTTCCTGCTGCCCACAGATCTGGCTTAGTCGAAGGAGGTAAAGTTAGGGTCATTCTTCTCAAGCCTTCCAAGGTTGAGCAAATTCAAGCGGTTAAGGCATTGTTCAAAGAAACCCAAGCTTTACCCCAGGCTCAAACCATTACTGAGGACGAAATCGCCGCTGAAATCGCCGCCTACCGGGCCGGGCAGTGAAGGTTGTTATTGACACAAACGTTTTAGTTTCAGCGGTTTTGCGCGATCGCGAGCCTGAAGCTGTCATTCTCTTTGTGCTTGAGCAGGATGATTTTACTTGGGTTGTTTCAGATGCCATTCTGACCGAATACCGAAACGTGCTAGCTCGCAAGCGGTTAGGGATCCCTGATTTAATCCAACAGCACTGGCTTCAGCTAATTGGTTCCATGGCGTCTATCGTTTCGGTTGATCAGACCATTAGCTTTCCACGAGATCCAAAAGACGCTAAATTTCTGACCTGTGCATTGTTTGCTAGGGCTGAGTTCCTAGTTACTGGCGATCGCGACTTCTCAGAAGCCCAGCGCCTAGTGTCAACGACAATCCTTTCTGTATCCCAGTTTAAGCGCCTTGTCTGTGAAAGTTACTCATAACGCGAAAGCATCCTTGCTATCCCGCACCAGGCTAAAGCCTTGGGCTAAGCGCAAAAGTCCATTAAAGTGAACTCCTACGTGGAGTAGTTCCCCACAAGTCCTCTTTCAAGAACGTTGACTATAGGTTCAGAAACTCGCTTCCTGAGCGGTCTGCTTCAAACCCCCCAGCCTATTCACCTCCTTCCCCATTTACCCCTCACCCTTCACATCCCCCGTGGCCCAAGTCGCAATTGAAAACGTCTACAAAACCTTTCCCAAGTCTCGCCAAGTCCACGAGGCTGAGAATGCTTTAGATGCTGACCATGACGCAGCGGCGGTACTCAAGCGCATCAACCTCACCATTGAGGACGGCGAATTTATGGTGCTGGTTGGCCCCTCGGGCTGCGGCAAAAGCACCCTGCTGCGGCTGATCTCGGGGCTAGAGGAGATTACCGGGGGCAGCATTTGGGTGGGCGATCGCAAAGTCAACGACCTGCCCCCCAAGCTGCGCGACACCGCCATGGTGTTTCAGAGCTACGCCCTCTACCCCCACCTGACGGTCTACGACAACCTTGCCTTCGGCCTGCGCCGCATGGGGGCCGACCTCGAACAATCCCTACCGCAGCTGGAATCGGGCCGGAAACCGCTGCCCCTCAGCGACTCGCCCGCCAACCAAGAGCTAGAGCGCCTGCTGACCGAAAGCCGCTGGTGGGAGAAGCCTCTGGTCTCGATCACGCGCCGACTGCCCCCCAGCCTGCGCTATGTCTCTGAGGCCGAGCGGCTGATCGACGAGCGGGTGCGGGCCGTGGCCAAGATGCTGCAAATCGACCTGCTGCTCAACCGCCAGCCCCGGCAGCTCTCCGGCGGGCAAAAGCAGCGGGTAGCTCTGGGTCGGGCCATGGCCCGCAACCCCCAGGTGTTTTTGATGGATGAGCCCCTGTCGAACCTGGACGCCAAACTGCGGATGGAAACCCGCGCCCAGATCGTGAATTTGCAGCGGCAGTTGGGCATTACCACCATCTACGTCACCCACGACCAGGTAGAGGCCATGACCATGGGCCACCGCATCGCTGTGATGAACCAGGGCCAAATTCAACAGGTGGCCTCGCCGCTGGAGCTGTACAACCGCCCCGCCAATCGCTTTGTGGCTGGCTTCATTGGCTCGCCGCCGATGAACGTCATCCCCGTGCAGGTGCAGGCTCCGTTTTTGCTGGTGCACCCCGAGTTTCGCCTGTCGCTGCCCAGCAATTGGGACGATCGCCTGCTGCCCTACGACAGTCGCGAAGCGCTACTGGGCATTCGCCCTGAGCACCTGAGTTTGGCTCTGCCCGCGCCTAAAAACATTCGTGGTCATATCACCCACCTCGAAGCTCTAGGCAGCGAGACTTACCTGACGGTGCAGACCGAGCGGCTGACGCTGCTAGCCAAAATTCCCCCGGATGAGGTGGTGCGCATTGGCGATGAGGTGTGGCTGGCGATCGCCCCTGAAAAAGTCCATTTGTTTGACCCAGAGAGCGACGTCTCCCTTTGGAGCCGCTAACCTTATCCGCACAGAGCCGCAATCGCAGAGATCCACATCAACAAGCCACGTCAATAGGGGAAAGCACCTTGCGTAACACCCGTTCTGGTAAAACCCAGCTACTCTCAGGGCTGACGCTGATCGGCGCTATGGTCGCGGCTTTTTTCATGGTGCAGGCACCCTGGGCACACCCGCTTCGCACCCTGGCGCTGTTGGCTCTCCCCGGCGCGCAGGGTGCCCTAACCGCCAAAAATGCCCTGACCCACAGCCGTCTAGACCGATTTAATGGAATGCTGGCGATCGCAGAGCTGATCGGGGCAGGGCTGCTGGGGGTAGCCGCCGGAATCGCGCTACTGGGCGCTAGATCGCTGCCGGTGCTCTACAGCAGCTGGGTTGTCGCGGCGATCGCCACCTTAATTTTGGTGATTGCCGCCGCCCTTGACCTGATCCGGGCCATGGGCCGCAGGCAAAATCAGCGCCCGGTGTTGATCAAGCTGTTGCTGCAAAGCCTAGCGCTGATGTTCTACAGTATTCTGCTGCTGTGGATGGGGCTGCTGTTTCTGCTATCGCTGACAGGCGAGTCGTATATGGGTAACTAAGGGGGGCCAGGTTAACCACCTGGCCATCGATATCCATGTGCAGGGGGCTAAGGGGCAGGTCGTGCTGTTGAACCGACTGTAGAGCAAAAGCTATTTGTAACACTGTCAGCTGATAGATATTCCAACGGCGATCGCACAGTTTCTCAATATAGGTAGTCGCCGCTATTTTTCTGATGTTTAGATAAATTTCGGCTTGGCTTTCAGCCTTCGCATAAATCCCCCTTAAGATTTCTTTAATCAAGGAGGTCATCTCCTACTTTCGAGCGACTTGATTCGTAGACCAATCGCTTAGGTTATATGAGGGCATGTGGATTTCATGGTTTTGCCTTTTTTTTTGTTGATCCTAACTGATCCCGCTTTTTCAAGCTTGAGCTTCTGAGCCTTGAGAAAGTTCAGTAAAACCTAGGGATAAGCAAACCATCCGACTCACAACCTAAGACCTTTCTGTCAGTGGCATAGACACTAACAGGTCTTTAATAACTATCCAATTTTGAGGTGACAAATGAACCGACTATCTATAGGAACAATTTCAGCACTTTTTCTCGCAGGCGCGATTTCCCCGGCTGCATTTGCCAACATCAACGAGGGCTTTCGGTCTGAGAGCCAGACGGTAAGCCAGTTGCCCGGACAATCTCAAACTCCCAACCAGGGTTCTGGCCAAACTCTCCCCGGCCAAACCCCTGGCCAAGGGCCCGGTCAGTTTCCCCCCGCACAGAACCAGTCTCCTGGTCAAATGCAGCAGACTCCTGGTCAAATGCAGCAGACTCCTGGTCAAATGCAGCAGACTCCTGGCCAGATGCAGCAGACTCCTGGTCAAATGCAGCAGACTCCTGGCCAGATGCGGCAGACTCCCGGTCAGATGCAGCAGACTCCCGGTCAAATGCAGCAGACTCCCGGTGAAATGCGCCAGGCTCCTGGGCAGTCGCAAAACCCCAATGAAGGTTCTCGCCAGGTTCCCCCCGGCCAAACTCCTGGCCAGGGGCCTGGTCAGTTCCCCACTGGTCAAGATGCTGGCACCATGCAAACTCCTCGGCAAACTCCCAGTCAAAGCCCTGGCATGATGCAGTCCCCCAGCACCCAGTTTCGTGGGATGAGCACTGGTGCCAATATCGCCTCTGATGCCGTTAGCCCGTTCCAACTGGCTTACATGGCTATTCGAGGTGACCTAGATAACAAGGGCATGGGCATGGGCATGGGCATGGGCATGAGTGGCCCCAACAGCATGCTGCAGGACTTGCGCCGGGGCAGTGCGCGAGGTCAAGCTATCGTTGAGGCCGCTGCCAACCAGGGCATCATCAACAATAACAAGATCCAAGACAGCGCTTATGTCAACCAAGTGAACCAGATCTTGCGGATGAGCAGCCGGGACTTCAGAAACTAACTGAGCTCCTTGCCGCGATGATTGACCTCAAGGTCAATCGTTGATACACCCTAATCCCCCGCCTGTAGTCGATGCTGATCGAGGTACGAGCGGGGGATAACTTTATTCATTATGCTGACGGCACCCACCAGAAGCGTGGCTCCGAGGTACTCCTTTGACATATCACAGTGGTGCCGATCCCTTTAAAAGTTCAGGTTTAAGCGCGTGGCCGTGTCACCGAACGATTAGAATGTTGTGGCCTAAGTCGTAGCGAATCCGACTTTGTGCCGGTAGAATAGTTAGAACCGATACATTTATGTAGCCTTCTACATCGACAGGAACCCCTCCTCTGGTGGGCGTTCTGTGGTTATAGGCTCGGCCTCAATCTAGCAGCACTCGTTACTTACCTGTGGGAGTCACCATGAGCAACCCGCCCAGTCCAGAGCGCATCTTAATCTTCGACACCACCCTGCGGGACGGCGAGCAGTCTCCAGGGGCCACCCTGAATGTGGAAGAGAAGCTGGTGATTGCGCGACAGCTGGCTAGGCTGGGGGTTGATATCATCGAAGCCGGGTTCCCCTTTGCTAGCCCTGGCGATTTTGAGGCGGTGCAGAAGATCGCCCGTGAAGTAGGAACTGCCAATGGCCCTACCATTTGCGGCCTGGCCCGCGCCACTAGGGGCGATATTGAGCGCGCCGCAGAGGCGATCAAGCCCGCCGTGAAGGGACGCATCCACACGTTTCTGGCCACCTCCGATATTCACATGCAGTACAAGCTGCGTAAAAGCCGGGAGGAGGTGTTGGCGATCGCCCCGGAGATGGTGGCCTACGCCAAGACCTTCACCGACGATGTGGAGTTTTCGCCGGAGGATGCAGGCCGCTCTGACCCCGAGTTTTTGTACCAGGTGCTGGAGGCTGCGATCGCAGCAGGCGCTACCACCGTCAATATTCCCGACACCGTGGGCTACCTCACCCCCACCGAGTTTGGAGACCTAATTCGCGGCATCAAAGCCAATGTGCCCAACATCGACCAGGCGGTGATTTCTGTCCACGGCCACAACGACCTGGGCCTGGCGGTGGCCAACTTTCTCGAAGCGGTGAAGGCCGGGGCGCGCCAGTTGGAATGCACCATCAACGGCATCGGCGAGCGGGCGGGCAACGCTGCCCTAGAAGAACTGGTGATGGCGATGCACGTGCGCCGCAGCTTCTACAATCCCTTCCTCGGTCGCCCCGCCGAGTCGGAGGAACCCCTAACTGCCATCGACACCCGCCAGATCTACAAGACCTCGCGCCTGGTGTCGAACCTGACCGGCATGTTTGTGCAGCCCAACAAGGCGATCGTGGGGGCCAATGCCTTTGCCCACGAGTCGGGCATTCACCAGGATGGCGTGCTGAAAAATAAGCTCACCTACGAGATCATGGATGCCACCTCCATTGGCCTCACTGACAACCAAATTGTGCTGGGCAAGCATTCGGGCCGCAACGCCTTTCGCACTCGTCTGCAAGAGCTGGGCTATGAGCTAGACGATCAGGCCCTCAACCGCGCCTTTTTGCGGTTCAAAGAGCTGGCTGACAAGAAGAAAGAAATCACCGACTGGGATATTCAATCCCTTGCCAACGACGAAACCCAGCAGGCCCCAGAGCACTTCCACCTCGACCTGGTGCAGGTCTCCTGCGGCGACAGTGCCAAGCCCACCGCCACCGTCACCATT
>DASQNN010000408.1:0-2326 GCA_035644955.1 Nodosilinea sp.
GGGGGGCAGGTTGTTAACAAACTCCGGCTAGATGGCCCTGGGTCCAGGGGGATGGCGCTATGATGGCTTGTCTTGATCTACAGGGCCCTGGTGGCAAATTCCTGGAGTAATGCTATTTTTTTACGACGTTTGACCTGGCCCCTGGGTTTCTTCAGAGTGCCCAACGGAGCTCGTCAAAAAGCCGCCTGGCGATCGCTGGGCCTGAGCGTTTTAGCTGGTGCCGCCGTCCTCGCCGCACCCCCGGTCCAGGGAGAGATTATTCCGGTGGGGCCGGATGGCCTAGAGCTGCCCCCCATGGCCGCCGCCGACCAGGCCCGACTCGACGCTCTGCTTGGCGTCCAACAAATCGAAGTGCTTAGCGCCCTTAGCCCCGACGACACCACTTTGGTGGTGGCGGTTAGCAGCCGCATTTTTCCAGAGGAGCGTCAGCTGCATTTTCTCAACATTCGCACCGGGGAGCTGAGCGATGCCCTGGCTTTGGAATATGACTTGATCAGCCCCGATCTGCCCCTGCGGTGGATAGACAACGACACCCTGCGCTACGTGCAGCAGGATGTCTACGGGCCGTGGGAAATTATTACCGTGAACCGGGTGACTGAAATTGCCTCGCGCACCCGCGTCTACCCGACCCAGGCGGAGGATGGGGAAATACTGGGGGTGGCTCCCGATTTCTCGAAGTTTGCGGTACGGGTCTACGGCGAAGACGAAGACATTATCTACATCGTGTTTTTGCCGTCTTTGCGGCGGCTAGAGGTGGCCCGCCTGCCGGAAGATTTGGAGCTGCAGTCGCCCACCTGGTCGGCCAGTGGCGAGCAGGTGGCGCTGGTGATGTCGTCGGGGGAAGAGCGACGGCTGTACGATCGCACTCCCTACAGCCCCAGCCTGGCCAGTCCGATTATTCAAGATGCTTTGGGGCGGTTAGAGCCTGGGGCAAACCCGTTTTACCTGCATAGCACCGTGCGGGTGTTTGACTTTTCGCGGCCCCAGCCCTTGGCCCTTGAGCTGACCGCGCCGGAGGCGGGCGGTGACACCTTTGGGGAGGCCAGCCTCAGCCCCAGTGGCCAGCGGCTGCTAATCAAGCGCTACCGGCCGAGCCAGGTGGCAGGGCGAGAACAGGCCTCCTACGTGTTTCCTGAGTCGGCCTACTACCAGGTGTACGACCTGGAGGGCACCGTGCTCGATACCATTGCCGCCGACTCGCTGCGGGGGCCGATGGAGTCAGAGGGGCAGTTTTTGAGCGACGATCGCCTGTTGTTTTGGGGCACGGAAGGGCTCAATCGCCACCTGCACCTCTACGACCTGGGCAATGGTCAAGCCCCGGCCCGCGGCGGCCCGCGCACCCTCACTCCCTTGCCCTTGCCGCCGGGGTCTGTGGATCCAGCGACGATCGCGTTTACGAAGAACGGCAGTACCCTTGTCTACGGATTTTCGTCGGTGACGCAGCCGCCGGAGCTGTTTGCCCTGGATCTGAGGAGTTTAGATGGGGCAGCGGGGAATGGGGTGGCAGAGCCGCGATCGCTGACCACCATCAATGCCGCTGTGGCCGACAGCAATCGGGTGCGGGTTGATCCGGTGAGCTTTGCGATCGGCGAGGGCAAGCGCCAAGGCTTTTTAGTGCAGCCAGCGGGCAGTGCCTTTCCGCCCCAGGGGGTACCCATTGTGCTGTGGCAGCAGGGGGGGCCAGGGTTCTCGATGGCCAACGAGTTTGCCGTTGAGGTAGAAATACCCCTGAACCTGCTGCCTAACTTTGGTCTGTCGGTGCTGGTGGTGCCCCTCTCGGGGCGGGAGGGCTTTGGCCCCGAGCTGTACCGCGCCCTGGCCGACGGCCAAAACTTTGGCCGGGCCGATGTGCAAGAGGGGGCCGACATCCTTGGCCAGATGGTACGGCAGGGCTGGACGACGGCGGCCCAGATAGGGGTGACGGGCTGTTCCTACGGGGGCTACTACGCGGCCCAAATCACGGCCCAGTTTCCGCAGCTGGTGGCGGCGGCAAACCTCCAGTGCTCGCTGCTCGACACGTTTACCGAGTGGCAGTTGGGCTATTCATCGCTGCTGTCGTACCTGGTGGGGCAAACCCCCATGGAGGCCCCCAACACCTACCTCCAGGCGTCGCCCCTATACAATGCCCAGGCTATTCGCACGCCCACGCTGCTGTTCCACGGCTCTGACGACTTTTTGCAGATCGACGTGGCCCGCAACTTCCACGATGTCATTGACCTGGCCGAGATTCCGGTGACGCTGTACGAGTTTGAGGGGGTGGGCCACAGCCTCTATGGGTCAGGCTATCAGCCCCAGGCGGCGCAGCTACAGATTGAGTTTTTTCGGC
>DASQNN010000409.1:0-1821 GCA_035644955.1 Nodosilinea sp.
CTCAGGGCCAGGGCTACCGAGACCGACCCTCGCAGTCCACCCCACCAGAGAATGGTTTGCCCCTTCACCGGCAGGTCCATGTCAGGGCCAGTGACAGCGTTGCTGATGGCTCCCAGGACAAATATGCTGAGGGCGCGGGCACCAATCATCAGGGCGATCGCCACCAAAATTTTGTCCAGTTCGTCGATGAGCCCGTCAAAGCGCACCTGGTCGCCAATCAGCAAAAACACAATGGAGTTGATGAAGAACGACAGAAACTCCCAAAACTCAGACACCACCAGCCGAGTGCGGGGGTTCATGCCAATGCGCGAGCCAAAGTTGCCCAGAATCAGGCCCGTGGTCACCACCGCGATGACGCCAGAACCGCCCAGTTCCTCGGCCACTAGGTAGGTGCCGTAGGCCGACACCAGGGTCAACGACTGCTCGACCAGGGGAATGTCGAACCGCTGGGTGAGAAACGAGATGCCAAAGCCAATCAGCCCGCCGATGCTGATACCAATGCCGACAAACACCAAAAACCGAGCAATCGTCACCGACACATCAAACTGCTCTAGCCCCAGGGCAATGCCCAGCAGCAGGTTAAAGGCCACAACGGCCACGCCGTCGTTAAACAGGCTTTCCCCTTCCATTACCGTGGTTAGCTTTTTGTCGACCCCCAGCTCGCGAAACAGGGCCACCACCGACACCGGGTCGGTGGCCGACAGGCTGGCCCCCACCAGCAGCGCCGTGGCCAGCGATGCCCCCGCGAAGGCCTGCAAGCCCCACACCAGCGCGCTAACGCAGATCACTACCCCTAAAACGGCGTAGAGCAACACAGGCACGGCGTACTGCTTCAGGCGCTTCCAATTGAGGTTCCAGGCGGCCTCAAACAGCAGCGGCGGCAAAAAGATAAACAAAATTAGCTGGGGCGAGAGGTTGATTAGACGCACATCCAGCACCGCCAGCCCCAACCCCACCAGCAGCAGCAGCAGGGTGTAGGGAATGTTGCGCAGGATACTAAACACCCGCGACAGAGTGGCGACCCCTAGCGACACCGACAGCACCAGGCAAAACTGACGCAGATGCTGCTCAATGGCAGGGTCTTCTAGGGCTGGCTCAACGGCAATGAAAAAATCCATAACAAATGCTGATCCTGACTTCTACAACGCGACGGCTAGACCTCTGGAACAGATTAGCCCTGATTTTCGGCTACGAACATAACACCTGAATAAGCCCGATTGAAAACCTTCGACGGCATAAACTCAGCCGGTGAACCCAGAATTTAGAAAACTCAAGGCCAATATCCGCTGAATGAGCCCAGTATTCTGCACCAGAGCTACCAAACGTCAAAATTTTTCTCGAATACTGTTGGCCTGGGACAATAGCGACTCCGCAAAGGAGAGGGATTGCTGATGGGACTCGCCCCCCGCTAGCTGGGCCAGTTCTTCGCGGCGATCAGCCAGGGAGAGGGGCAGTACCCGCACCACCGTGCGCTCGGCCTCATCGGTCTTGGCCCCCTTCGCCACCGCCGCTTCGACCACATACTTGCCAACCCGAAAGTGGGCATCGGCCAGGGCCGCCACCATCGGCTGGTGGGTGACGCACAGCACCTGGTGCTGGCGACCGAGCTGGTAGAGCTTTTCGGCGATCGCCTGGGCCACCCGCCCCGACACCCCCACGTCAATTTCGTCGAATACCAGCGTGCCCACCGGGTCCACCTGGGAAAAGCAGGCCTTGAGCGCCAGCAAAAACCGGCTCATCTCCCCGCCCGAGGCGGTCTCGGCCAGGGGTTGCAGGGGCTCCCCAGGGTTGGGGCTGAACAAAAAGCGAATGCCGTCGGCC
>DASQNN010000410.1:0-2874 GCA_035644955.1 Nodosilinea sp.
GCGCTACTCGATGCCAGGACAGATGATAGGGCCCGCCAGATTTCCATTAGCTTCCCGCTCATTGGAAACGGACATCTCATTTGGCTACTCGTCATAATTCCTTTCCTGCTGTGGTTTAGGTGTGTTTGTTTCTTCTCTACGGGACTGTTTTTCTTTAGGTAGAAAGCATTGTCCGCCACATCTGCATCAGTACAGCCGTTTGCTCTGGCTGCTTGGCCTCTGGATTGATGTAGTTCAACATGGTGGCGGCATTAGAAACGACGGGCATCGCCTCAAAGCCCTCTCGTTCTACAAACATTTTTTCAATCACTCCGTCTTTGACTAGCATGGAATAGCGCCAAGAGCGGTACCCCATCCCTTTGTCAGAAAGGTTTACCAGCATCCCCATCCGACGGGTGAAGTCACCCTTTACATCGGGGACAAAGCGCACCTGGTCGGCTCCTTCTGCTTGGGCCCAAGAGGCTAGCGAAAACGGATCGTTTACTGAAATGCAAAGAATTTCATCGACTCCGTTCGCGCGAAATACCTCGGCATACTCGTTGTAGGCCAGCAGTTGAATAGGAGAATGGGGGCAGGTAAAGGCTCCTGGCACTGCAAAGGCCACTACGGTTTTGTGATTAAACAGATCCGCCGTCGAAAGCTCGTACCTACCCATCTCTGCAAATAGTCGAAAGGTCACTTGGGGGACAGGCTGACCCTCGCGATTGAACAACATGTGCCCAGCTCCTTACTCGCATTCGATATCAATTAGGCCCTTCTTAGCTAACAAATTGATGAGTAGAGATACTACTCTGCGACTACCAATGACCTGACCTCGGATCCCCTTGGATCTTTTGAAGAAATGGTTACAGGCTACCCCTATCAAACCACTGCCACCTTAGAACAACGACTGGTTAAGCACTACCTTGCCTATAGCGTTGGTGCAAGCGATAAACCCATCAGTTAGCCCAGCTTGGCTGGGGTTTACTAAACACCAATTAGTCTACGAACCTCGGCCGGCAAACTTATGTAGGTATTAACTCATAACCACTACGAGTTTGCGTACTGCAAGCTTAATCAAGCAAACCTGCTCCTGTGCGCCAACAATAAAAGTGTTTTGCAACACGTAATATCTCTACAAAATGAAATCTGTCCAAGGTTAGGTGCAGGTTATAACCAAATAGCCATTGCCGCCTTCTAAGGTAGTAATGGTTTTTCTCAATAGTTAATAATCACGCCCATTCATTCGGCTGCACCCGATCGGGTACAGGGGAGCAGTCGGTATAAAAAATACCTGCCTGCGGGCAAGCAAGACTTGAGTGCACCACTAACCCCGAGGCCATTTAAGAGTGCATTGAAGTCGCTACCATCCGTTGCCTAGGCTGGTGTTTTCACAAAGGCTAGGACGCTTGGCGTTGCTGAATTCTGCTATAAACTGAACCTACCCGCTCCGCCCACCTTTTCCTGCGAAACGCTTCGCGAACGGGAAGCAAGCTACATCCGTAGCCCTGCAACTGACACTAACGGTAGCCGAACCTGACAAACAGCCGATAAGCTAAAGGGTGCAATCGATTAGCCCCTTTGGTTTGCTATGAAACGCTTTTTTCGTGCCCTTACGGCTCCGCTGCTGGCTTCTACTCTGGTAGCCGGTTCAGTACCGTTCCCCATCGGCAACGCCCGCGCCCAGGAGTCGGTAGGCCCCCGCGTTGCCCAGGTGCCCCGCACCCCAGACCAGGTGGTGGAGTGCGAACTGCTGATTGTGGGCGGCGGTCTGGCGGGTACGGCGGCAGCCTACGAGAGCCTGTTGATGGGCCACACCGTCTGCATGACCGAGCTGACCGACTGGGTGGGCGGGCAGATTTCTAGCCAGGGCACCACGGCGCTAGATGAGTCGAAGGAGCAGCGGCGGCAGCTGTTTTATTCGCGGGGGTACAAAGAACTGCGGGAGCGGGTCGAGCGCAAGTACGGCGAACTCAACCCTGGCCAGTGCTGGGTGAGCGTCACCTGCTTTATGCCCGCCGATGCCAACGCCATTTTGATGGAGATGCTGGCCGAGGCCCAGCGGAAGGGCGGCGGCGAGCTGAAGTGGTTCCCCAATACCGTCGTCAAAGACCTGAGCCTGAATGCCGACGGTACCCACATAGATGAGGTGGTGGCCATTCGCCACAGTCCGGCACCGGGGACGGCACCGCTCAACACCAACTTTCTCTCCGAAATTCTCGAAGACGCTTACACCTACCAAGACTCGGCTCGACTGTCGAAGGAAATCATTCGGTTTGTGCCGGCGGGCATTGAGCTAGGGGGGAGCGGGAACGCCGCTCCTAGCCGGGTAGACTGGTTTGTGGTCGAAGCCACCGAGACCGGCGAGCTGATTGTGCTGGCGGATGTGCCCTACGAGCTGGGGCTAGACCCCAGGTCGCCTCTCAACCCCTCGTCTCCAGTGGCAGAGCGCGACCCCTACTGCACCCAGGGCTTTACCTACACCTTTGCCATGGAGCGCACCGCCGAGCGCCAGACCTATCAGGTGCCCGAGTTTTACTCGATCTACGAGCCCTACTACAGTTGGGAAAAGGAGCGCCCTCAACTACAGACCCCCCAGGACCACTTCGACTTTGTCTTCACCTACCGCCGCCTCTGGAGTGCGAACCCCCGCCGCACCGGAGAACGAATCTTTGGCTCCCCTCGTCCGGTACCAGGGGATATCTCTATGCAGAACTGGACCTGGGGCAACGACTACCGCCCCGGCACCAGTCGCGACAACCTGATTTTGACCGGCGATCAGCTAGCGGCCAGTGGCCAGCTAGAGCCCGGTGGCTGGCTGGGAGGGCTGCGCGCCGACACCCTGCGCCGGGGTGAAGAAAATGCGATCGGCTATTTCTACTGGCTCACCACGGG
>DASQNN010000411.1:0-7264 GCA_035644955.1 Nodosilinea sp.
GTACCATTGCCCTGTCGTGCAGCACCATTCTCACCGAGGCGGTCGCCGCTGAGGTGCTTCAGCCCTTCCTAGGCCGTCCCCTGTCGCCCAGCGAGCAGCAAGAAGCTGCCGATGCCCTCACTCGCTACTACCTGGAGCAAGGCTACATCACCTCCCGCGCTCTGGTGCGGGCCGACGCTGGGCCGGGCGATCGCCTCCAGCTACAGGTGGTAGAGGGGGGCATCGAGCGCATCGACATTAACGGTCTAGAGCGCCTGCGGGAAGACTACCTGCGCAGCCGTCTGGCCCTGGCCACCGAGTCGCCTCTCAACTCAGCTCGGCTCGAAGATCAGCTGCGGCTGCTGCGCCAAAGCCCGCTGCTCGAGAATATTGAGGCCAGCTTGCTACCGGGAGCAACCAACGGCAACAGCATTCTGCGGGTGCGGGTCGAGGAGGCCGACCCCTTCGATGGCTTCATCGGCCTCGATAACGACTCGCCGCCCGTGTTGGGCACTACCCAGGGCACCCTCGCCCTCGCCCACCAAAACCTGACCGGACGGGGCGATCGCCTGGCAGGCAGTGTGCAGCGCACCACCACCGGGGGCGGTAGCAGCTATACCCTGGGCTACGCCATCCCCCTCAACGCGATGGAGGGCACGCTTCAGGTGCAGGGCACCTGGGAGCAAAACCGCATTCCCCTCGCACCGGGGCTCGATATCACCGGCAATTCCCAGACCTATAGCCTGTCCTTCCGCCAGCCCCTCACCCGCACGCCCCGAGAAGAATTTGCCCTCTCCCTGGGGTTTGACTACGAAAGCGGCCAGACCTTTATTGGCGATCAGCCCTTTGGCTTTGGCCTGGGGCCAGACCCCGCCACCGGCATTAGCCGCACCGCCGTTCTGCGCTTTGGCCAAGACTACGTCAGCCGCGACGAGCAGGGAGCCTGGTCAGTGCGATCGCGCTTTAGCCTGGGCACCGGCCTGTTTGGCGCCACGGTCAACCCCGACCCCATCCCCGATGGGCAGTTCATTAGCTGGCTGGGGCAGGCCCAGCGGGTGCAGCGCCTCAGCGACGACCATCTACTCATTGTGTCGGCGGATGTGCAGCTCACCCCCAACCCGCTGCTGCCCTCCGAAAAATTTGTGATTGGCGGGGCGCAGACCGTGCGGGGCTATCGCCAAAACCTGCTGGGAGGCGACAGCGGCTTTCGCGTTTCCGTCGAAGACCGCATTGCCCTCAACCGCGACGAGGCGGGGCTGCCCACTCTGCAACTGGCCCCCTTTGTCGATCTGGGCTCGGTCTGGAACGTAGGCAGTAACCCTAACCCGGCCCCGGTGCAGGGGTTTTTGGCCAGCCTGGGCCTGGGCTTGATCTGGGAGCCCCAGCCCCGCCTCAGCCTGCGGGTTGACTACGGCCTGCCGCTGATTGGCACATCTAACCGCGGCAACACCTGGCAAGAGCAGGGCATCTATTTTCAGCTGGGGTACCGTCTCTGAGGAAATGACATGGTGAATCGAGGATTGGCGCGAGGGCTAAGGTTTTGGCACAGCGGGGCGGGGCGCACCGCCTTAGCCACCAGCCTGGTGGTGACGGCCTCCTTCTGGGGCTGGCGGCAGGTGGGCACTAGCCTAGAAGCCCTGGAGCTATACGCCCGCGATCGCATGATTCGTCTCAACGCCGATGGCCCCCCCGATCCGCGCCTGCTGGTGGTGGGCGTCACTGAGGCCGACATTCAGCAGTACCGCCAGCCCCTACCCGACACCGTGGTGGCCGACGCCCTCACCCGCCTGGCCCAGGCCCAGCCCCGCGCCATTGGCCTCGACATTATCCGCGACATTTCCCAGGGCGAGGGGCAGGCCCAGCTGCTCCAGGTGCTTCGGCAAAACCCCAGCATTGTGGTGGTCTGCAAAGTCGGCAGCGTCGACGAAATTGGCTACCCGCCGCCGCCGGGCATCGCCAAAGATCGCCTGGGCTTTAGCAACCTGCCCCCCGACCCAGGCGGAGTGGTACGGCGCGGTCTGCTGGGGGCCGTGTCACCACCGCTGCCGGGAGATCTACCCCAGAACCCCTGCCAAGATCCCCAGGAGCCGATCTTTTCGTTGGGCTTTCAGCTCGCTCGCCAGTACCTGGCGGTGGAGGGTATTCCCCTCACCTTTACCGCCACCGATGAGATTCAGCTGGGAGATGTGGTGCTGCCACCCCTAACCCCCACCGATGGCGGCTACCAGCGAGCCGATACCGGCGGCTATCAAATGCTCTTGCAGTACCGCAGTGGCGATCGCATTGCCGAGCAGGTCACCCTCAATGACCTACTCAATAACCAGGTGGAGCCAGAGCAGATTCGCGATCGCATTGTGCTCATAGGCTACGTGGCCGAAAGCGCCAAAGACCTGTTCACCACCCCCTACAGCGGCGGCCAGCAAAACAATCGCCCCATGGCCGGGGTGGTGATCCACGCCCAGCTCGTCAGCCAGCTGCTGCGCACGGTGCTGGATGGCGAACCACTGCCCTGGTTCTGGCCCCAGTGGGCCGAAATTCTCTGGGTTTGGGGTTGGGCCTTACTGGGGGGTGCGATCGGCGCGGCCCTGCGCCATCCTCTGGCCCTGGGGGCCATTACCTTAGGGGCAACCGGGCTCTGCCTGGGCCTCGGCTATCTGGCCTTTTTGCAGGGGGGCTGGCTCTTGGTCGCCACTCCGGTACTGGCCCTGGGGACGACCCAGGCTGGGTTCATGCTGGTCGATCGCTACGCCCAAACCCTCTCCCGGCAGATTAAAGGCCTGCTCAAACTCAACATCGAAATTGACGAAGCAGAAAAAGCCAGGGATGTGGAAGAGATTGCCCAGTCCGACTACTTTCAGCAGCTCCAGCAGACAGGCCAACGCCTCAAGCGAGAAAGAGCCAGCAGCCCCAAACCCAAGCCCCCCATCTCTGAGCCAGATGCCACCGGGGGCACCGCAGACCAGCCTGCCGATCTACCCCCTAAGCCATGTCCCCCTGACAGGCATGAGAGCTAAAGCTATGCAACGGCATCTCCCATCGGGCAGTCCAGGGCAAACGCATACTCAGGAAGCGAGAACTCTAAGCAGGTAGTCGTTGTCCCAGCCAGCCTTGAGCCGTTTCGCCTTCTTACCCTGTCGGGCAGTCCCAAGGCTTAGAATTCTTTCAACTGCCCTTGTACTGTTCAGAGATATAGCTTGCTTCTCGAAGGGTATGCAGCTGAACACGACAACGAAGCCAAAGATTTTGTAGTAACTCGGTGCCTCATCGCCGCGGCGTTTACCATTGAAGTGCCAATAGAAACGGTAAGTGCGTTTCAAGTGAATGGTGAGCGATGCCCACCTTACTTGCTGTTCCTCCCTCCACCAACATTCGCTATAGTGATTTTTCGAGCTAACTACCGCACACCATGATCGACACCACCGACCTCAAGCGCGAGCTTGACGAACTCACCAATCGCCTGGGTAAAACCCAGGAGTATCTTTGACATCCCTGCCCTCGAAGCCCGGATTCACGACCTGGAGCAGGTTGCAGCCCAGCCTGAGTTTTGGGATGACCAGAGCAAAGCCCAGGACACCCTGCAAGAGCTGAGCGACTACAAGGCCAGCCTCAGCCAGCTCACCACCTGGCAAACCAGCCTCGACGACACCACTGCCATTCTTGAGCTGCTGCAAGAGGATCAGGACGAAGCTCTCTTTCAAGAAGCTGAGGCCACCGTTACCAGCCTCAGCCAGGAGCTCGATCAGTGGGAGCTTCAGCAGCTGCTCTCTGGCCCCTACGACAAGAAGGGCGCGGTGCTCACTCTCAATGCTGGGGCGGGCGGCACCGACGCCCAAGACTGGGCCGAGATGCTGCTGCGTATGTACACCCGCTGGGCCGAGCGTCAGGGCTACCAGGTGCACCTGGTGGAAATCTCAGAGGGAGAAGAGGCAGGGCTGAAGTCAGCCACCCTGGAGATCAGCGGGCGCTACGCCTACGGCTACCTCAAGTCTGAGAAAGGGACTCACCGCCTGGTGAGAATTTCACCGTTTAATGCCAACGGCAAGCGCCAGACCAGCTTTGCCGGGGTCGAAATCATGCCCATTCTCGATCAAAATATCGAGCTGGATATTCCTGAGAAAGATTTGGAAATCAAGACCTCGCGATCGGGCGGCGCCGGGGGGCAGAACGTCAACAAGGTGGAGACGGCGGTGCGTATTACCCACCTGCCGACGGGCATTTCGGTGCGCTGTACCCAGGAGCGATCGCAGCTGCAAAACCGCGAAAAGGCGATGGTTATTCTCAAGGCCAAGCTGCTGATTATTGCCCAGGAGCAGCAGGCGAAGGCGATCGCCGAAATTCGCGGCGACATGGTAGAAGCCAGCTGGGGTGCCCAGATTCGCAACTATGTGTTTCACCCCTACCAGCTGGTCAAAGACCTGCGTACGGGGGTAGAGACCACGGCGATCGATGACGTTATGGCCGGGGAACTCGAAGCCTTTATTCAGGCCTACCTGCGTCAGGAAAATCAGGTTCTGCAAGAACAGACGGTTTAAGCCGCAGGCGATACCCTAGAGCCACCGTAGGGTCGGCATTGCCCATCACCGGAACATCGTTCAGAGGAGAGCCTGATGCAGTCAAGTGGGCCATGCCGTGAGACGCAAACCGATATTCCCCTGATCGATTTTTCGCCGTTTTGGGCCGATGACTCAGCGGGTAAGGCCCAGGTGGCTGCTGATATCTATCGAGCCTGCCGTGAGGTGGGCTTTCTCTATCTCACCCACCACGGTATTTCTCAAGCGGCGATAGATGGGGTTTTTGAGCGATCGCAGCAGTTTTTTGCCCTGCCCCTGGCCGACAAGCAGGCCCTGGCCTGGTCGAGTGAAGTCAGCAACCGGGGCTACATCGGTCTAGAGCGCGAGCGACTGGACGAAACCCAGCCGGGCGATCTAAAGGAAGCCTATAACCTGGGCCGAGAGGTTGGCCCAGAAGCCGCCGCCCTGGGCGTTGCCCTGGTGCAAAACCGCTGGCCCCCTGAGCCCGCCGACTTTCGCCCTACCCTGAGCGGGTTTTTTGACACCTGTGCGACGGCAGTGGCCGGGATATTTCGCGCCTTTGCCCTGGCGCTGGATATGCCAGAGGACTTTATGCTTGCCCGGCATGCGACTCACAACTACACCCTGCGGCTGCTGCACTATCCACCCCTCGCCACTTCCCCCAAGCCGGGTCAAATTCGGGCCGGTGCCCACTCCGACTACGGCACGCTTACCCTGCTGTTTCAGGATGACGTGGGCGGACTGGAAGTTCTTAGCGCTCAGGGAAACTGGCTCGCGGCCCCGGCCATCCCCGGTGCCGTGCTGATCAATACCGGCGACTTGACCGAGCGCTGGAGCAACGGGGTGTTTCGCTCGACCAAGCACCGGGTGGGTCTGCCCCAGGGAGAAAAGGTGCATCGAGACCGCTATTCCATCGCCTTTTTCTGCGAGCCCGACGCCGATGCTCTAATTACCTGCCTGCCCACCTGCCAGGGGCCAGATACTCCCCCCCAGTATCCGCCGATCACGGCGGGAGACTACCTGCTGAGCCGCCTGCAGGCCACCTACTGAGACCGCGTTGAAGGTTCGATGCATACCCATATCCAGCAGTTCCGAAGCCTGCATTTGACACGCATCGTTAGATCCAGCTAATGCTTGTCCAACACAACGGCGTCATCTTCAACTACCACCACCGGCAGTGAGCTGACTTCTACCACCGCTTGAGACACCGACCCCACCAGCACCTCCTCGAGCGGGCGGTGGCCGCGCTTACCCATCACAATCTCTGCCACGCCGTACTCTTGGGCGACCCGCACAATATCCTCTGGCACCGAGCCCGTGGTGGTGACAAACCGATGGCGAATGTCGGCCAGGCGCTGGGCCACCTGCTGCCGTAACCTCTCCACCCCCGCCGGATCGTTCACTCGAATCACATGGAGTACGACGACCTCAGCATCGCTGCGACGGGCGAGTTCAGCAACTTTAGTCAGCACATCGATCGCGAGGGGCGACGTATCCACCGCTGCCAGCAAGACAATCTGGCGGGCTACAGTGACTTTGGTGGGGTCTACCTCCCCCCGTTCCAGCAGCCGAGGCGCAAAGGTGGGAATTGCCCAGGCCCCCAGGGGCGCGGTCACCAAAATCGAGAGGGCCGAGAGAGCCAGAATAATCTCGCCGCCCGCGATCCCTTGGGCCAGGGGAATCGCGCCGATCGCCGCCTGCACCGTCGCCTTGGCCGAGTTGCCCGGCAGCAAAAACAGCCGTTCTTTCCAGGTCCAGTTGCTGCCCACCGTAGACAGATACCAGCCCAGCGATCGCCCCACCAGGGTGCCAATCGCCAGCACCAGCAGGCCGACCAGCAGCGTATCGCCCAGCACGCTGAGCTGAATGCTCGCCCCCAGCAGCACAAAGAGAATGATCTGTGCGATCGTCCACAGGCTGTCAAAGCCGCCCCGCAGCCGCCGCGCCAGCGGCGCATCCAGCTCGATCAGAAAGAACCCAGCCACCATCACCGCCAAATAGCCCGAAAACACCGGAAAATCTTCGGCCACCACCACCAGCAACAGGGCAAAACCCGCTGCTACCAGGGCATCCTGCACCGCATTTTGAGTCCAGTTTTGTTGGGCCAGCAGCGACACCAGCAGGCGGGCCGTCAGCCACCCCAGCAACACCCCTAGGGCAATTTGGGCAATAATTTGCACCGGCAGCAGTTGCACCGGGCTGAGGGTGAGCCCGCCCGGCAGGGTAAGACCCGTGGCTGCACCCTGGCCGAGAAACGCCAGCAGCAGGCTAAACACCAGCAGCAGCAGCACATCGGAGAGCGCGCTCCCCGTCAAAATCGCGTCGGGAATCCCTTTTTTAACCCCCCAGCCCAGGCTTTTGAGCCGCAGCATGGCGGGCACAATCACCGCCGGTGACTCGGCCCCGAGCACACAGCCCAACAGCAGCCCGGTGGCAAAATCAAACTGAAACAGCCACATAGCAGCAAGGGCAACGGCGATCGCCTCACAGGCGGCGGGCAAAAACCCCAGCCGCAGCGCCACTGACCCCTGCTGGGCCAGCTTTTCGCGATCGAGGCCCAGGCCCGCCTTCATCAAAATCACCATTACGGCAATGGTGCGCAGCCCGTCTGCCGCCTCTAACACCCCTGGGCTAATCACATTGCCCACCTGGGGGCCAAGCAAAATGCCCACCAGCACCATGCCCACCAGGGCCGGGATCTTTAGCCGTCGAGCAATTTGCCCGACGAAAAAACCCATCAGCAAAATCCAAAT
>DASQNN010000412.1:0-1726 GCA_035644955.1 Nodosilinea sp.
CGCCACCGCATGGTGTTTTTTGCCGCCTATGGCGAAGATGACAGCGACCCGATTGGCATGTCGTTTTGTCTGACCAAGGGCGATCGCCTCTACGGCCGCTACTGGGGCTCGACCCTAGAGATGAATAACCTGCACTTCAACGCCTGCTACTACGCGCCTATTGAGTGGGCGATCGCCAACGGCATTACCCTGTTTGACCCTGGCGCTGGGGGTCGCCACAAAAAGCGGCGGGGTTTTCCGGCCCTGGGCAACTACAGCCTGCATCGGTTCTACGACCCTCGCCTGACCAAGCTGCTGACCCGCTACATCAGCGAAGTCAACGAGCTAGAGCAGCAAGAAATTGATGCCATCAACGCCGAACTCCCCCTGAAGTAACCCTAGCCATCGCAATTGCCCCCTCACTGGGAACCCTAAAGCAGGGTAACAGTGGCATGTATTAGGGCGACCTGTAGTAGGGCAAGTAAACGTAATGGACAGGGGCAGTGGCAGAACTGGAGGGCATTGAGCGCAGCCTGCGGGATCTGGCCCCGGCCGACCTGTACGCAGCCCTGTGGGTTGACCCTTCTGCCAAGACCCTGGGCAAGGTGTTTGACCATTTGCGCACCCTACAGCATGTTTTGATTGACTACGTGCCGCGAGATGTGGCCCAGCGGCCCCCCACCAGTCCCCAGGTACGCCACCACTGGCACCAAGGCAGTCTGTTGTTCACCGATTTAGCCGGGTTTACCCCCCTATTTGCGGCCAACGCCGCCGCTGGCCGAGCCGGTGCCGAAACCTTGCTGGTGCTGATCAACGACTACTTTGCCCAGATGGTAGAGCTGATCAGCAAAGCTGGCGGCAATCTGCTGGAGTTTACGGGCGACGCCATGCTGGTGCAGTTTCGCCACGAGGCCTACCAGTCGGAGGGCGACGATGGCGAGATGACCCAGGCGATCTACGCCGGGCTGCGTATGCAGCGGGCCATGGCCCAATTCGCCAACCTTGAGACCGCCGAGGGCCCGCTGTCGCTGCAAATGCGGCTGGGCATTCACTCCGGGCCGTTTGTAGCCGCCGACATTGGCACCCCCATGCGCCGTGCCCACGTGCTGCTGGGCCAAACGGTGCTCGTGGCCAAGCAAACCGAGGGAGCCGGAGCGGTGGGCCGGGTCTGCCTGAGCCAGGCGGGCTGCGATCGCCTGCAACATACCAACGCCCCTATTCACCTGGAGCCCAACCCCGCGGGCGGCGGCCTGGTGGTAGACGACCTCAGCCATCAAACCCTGGGCGAATATGACCTCACCCTGAGCCGCCGCCGCGCCGCTAGCTCGGTACTGTTTGACCGCAGCGTGTCGGGGCTGATGCAAGAAATTGAGGCCAGCCTGCAAACCATAGAGCCCCTGGCCAGCTACCTACCGCGATCGGTGCTACAGCTGCTGGTCAACACCGCCGCCGCCCGCCGCATTCCGCCCGCCTTTCCGACAGCGGCGGTGGCCTTTGTCAACCTGATTGGTTTGCCCGAGGCGGTCGATGCTCACCACCCTGAGGATACCGACGGCATTGTCAGCTGCTTTTCCCAGGCCTTCGCCCTGATCAACGGCGCGGTAGAGCGGCGGCGCGGTATTTTGCAAAAGGTGACCTATCACTCGGTCGGCTCGGAAATTTTGATTCACTTTGGCGTGCTCAGTCCCGAGACCGACGCCCCCCGCCAGGCGGCTGAAACTCTGCTGGCCATTCGCGACCTGGTGGC
>DASQNN010000413.1:0-3897 GCA_035644955.1 Nodosilinea sp.
AGGGCGGCTCACCCACGTCTTCTAAAAACAGGATCGCCCCAGCGGTATCGGGCATGTAGGGCGACCCGACAATGCCAGAAATCACCGACAGGTTGCCGCCGATCAGGGGGCCGGTGGCGCGACCAGGGGTAAGGGTTTGAATGCGGCCCTGGTCGCGCATGAGGCGGTCTTGATCGGCTCCCAGCAGCGGGTTGCTGTAGGTGAGCATTTCGCCAGCCATTAAAATGCGGCGCAGCAGCTCGACCTGATCGGCTCGCCAGGCGGTGAGACCGTGGGGGCCGTGGAAGGTGACGAGCCCGGTTTGGGCGTAGAGACCCAGCAGCAGTGCCGAAATGTCACTAAAGCCAATGATCACCTTGGGGTTGGCGCGAACCAGGTCGTAGTCGAGGTAGGGCAAAATGCGGGCGCTGCCCCAGTCGCCGCGAATTGGCAGCAGCGCCTTGACCGCCGGATCTGCAAACATTGCGTTCACGTCAGCGGCCCGCTCTCGATCGGTGCCCGCCAGGTAGCCGTAGCGGGCCAGGGCGTGGGGGGCCACCCGGGGCACAAAGCCCAGGGCTTTGACGGCATCGACCACCAGATCGAGGCGATCGCGCTCAAAGGTCGCCCCCGCCGGGCTGATAATGCCAACCATATCCCCCTCACGCAGGCGCGGTGGCAGCAGCGTAGGCCGCTCCTGAGCCTGGACGGCTCGCTGCCCCAGCGCCACCCCCGCCGTCGCCACCCCCAGCCCGCCCAATAGCTGTCGCCGCCGCATACGCGCTACCTTTTGAGAATATAAACACACCACGCCGAGCATACACCGGAGCCACCCGTGACCGCACAAACTCCCTTTTCCCAGAGTTCTGCCCAGAATCCTGACCAGGATTCTGCCCTCAGTTCTGCCGCCTGGGAACAGCGCTACCAGTCAGGCACCCCCCGATGGGATCTGGGCCAGCCCGCCCCTGCTTTCAAAACACTGCTAGAATCTGCCGCCGCGCCCCAGGCCGGATCTGCGATCGCCCTCGGTGCCGGGCGCGGCCACGATGCCCTGTTTTTTGCTCAGCAGGGGTTTGAGGTCACCGCCGTAGACTTTGCCCCCTCCGCCATTCAAGCCCTACAAGAGCAAGCCCAGGCCCAGCATCTTTCCCTACAACTGCTGCAAAGGGATATCTTTGACCTCACCCCCAAGTTTGCGGGCCAGTTCGACTACGCCATTGAACACACCTGCTTTTGCGCGATCGACCCCACCCTGCGGCCCGCCTACGTGTCCTTAGTAGCCGATCTGCTGGTTTCCAAAGGCGAACTCCTGGCCATATTCTTTACCCACCAGCGCTCCGGCGGCCCCCCCTTTGGCACCACCCCGGACGAAGTGCGTCAGCTCTTTGAACCCCACTTCGAAATAATTTCCCTGGCACCGGTAACAAATTCAGTGCCGTCACGCCAGGGGGAGGAGCATTTTGGGCGGCTGCGGAAGCGGGGATGAGGGGATGTAGATGCGGAGCGGCTTCCCGCAGGGTGAGGATGAGGGGATGAGGAAGAACCTAACTTACTTCCTCACCTTCCCCATCTTCCCCATCTTCCCCACCCGCCACCCGCCGCCTCCTTATACTGAAGAAGACCGTTCACCACGCACCTTTCCCATGGACCTAGAGCAGATTTCTGCCCAGCTCAAAAGCGAAGATTCTAAAGACCGTATGCTGGCTCTGGCTTCGCTGCGAGATGTACCTGCGGCTCAGGCAGCACCGCTGATTCGGCAGGCGCTGAATGACAAAAATCTGCAGATTCGCTCCATGGCGGTGTTTGCCCTAGGCCTTAAGCCTGACGAAGAGTCTTTTGACATTTTGATTAACCTGCTTCAGGCGGACCCCGACTACGGCATTCGCGCTGATGCGGCGGGGGCGCTGGGTTACTTAGAAGACCCCCGCGCCTTTGAAACGCTGGTGCGGGCTTTTTACGAAGACACTGACTGGCTGGTGCGCTTTAGCGCCGCCGTTTCTTTGGGCAACCTCAAAGATCCTCGGGCCCACGATGTGCTGATGCAGGCGCTGCAAAGCAAAGAAACCGTGATGCAGCAGGCTGCGATCGCCGCTGTGGGCGAAATTGGCGACCTAGAGGCGGTCGACGAGATTCTCAAGTTTGCTCAGTCAGAAGATTGGCTGGTGCGCCAGCGTCTGGCTGAAGCCCTGGGTTACCTGCCTACGCCCAAAACCGAACCGGCTCTGCGCTATCTCGAAAAAGACGCCCAGTTTCAAGTGGCCGAGTCGGCCAGAATTTCTCTAACTCGCCTCTACAACCGCAAGGGCAGTCAGAGCAAATAAACAGCGACAAGTAAATTAATTCAGCCCGTCTTGAACAACGCTCAGTGGCAAATTCAACGCGGTAGCGATTTGCTCAACCGATAGCCCCATCTGGTGGAGCTGGGGAATGGAATCTAACCGGGCCTGCCGTTCTTGCTGAGCTTGGACCTGGGCCTGTCGAGCTTGGACCTGGGCTTGCTGAGCCTCGACCTGGGCTTGCTGAGCCTCGACCTGGGCCTGCTGGGCTTCGACCTGGGCTTGCTGGGCCTGGCTCAAGGCAGTCTGGGCCTGCTCTTCTGCGGAGGGGTAGCGACGGCCCTGCTCGTCAAACCAGGAGAGCACTTCGCGTTCCGTGCCGCCCAACAGGCCCTGAGCACGCCCGATCGCAATGCCTGCCTCCGGCATCCAGTAGGGTTCGCCGATTTGCAGCTGGTACTGCCCATCGACTAGCTTGTAGACTTCAAAGGGCTGGTGGCGATCGCGCTGCCAGTACTCGGGGTTATAAATAACGTAGTAAAGCGCTCCGAGCTTCTGGTAAATAGCAAATTTGTCGTCGTACTCGCCGCCGGGGCTCCAGGAGACCATCTCTAGCACCATGGTGGGCACCGTATCGTCTTCTTCCCACATTACGTAGCTCTTGCGCGATTTGTTGCCGCGACGGCGGGGCACCCCCAGGCTCAAAAAACCGTCTGGGACTATGGGCACGCGGGGGTTAACCCCAGTGGTGTGGTACACCCCCATATCGACGCCGAAGTACCAGTCTTGCCGGTCGGCCCAGATTAGCTGAAGCAAGAACAGCAGGTAGTTGGGCAGCAGGTTCTGGTCTTCGTTATCCACGGGGGTATCGTCGGAGCAGGGCAGCTCATCGCTGGTGGGGAGGTTGCGGTAGAAGTCGGCTTTGACCATGGTCTGAGGCCAAAAAATGGTGTGTTTCAATCATAGGTCGGTCAGCCTGAACTCGCTCCGGTTGGCCTACCATGGGTTCGGTAGGTCGTTATCAGTGAATGTTATGGTTGCGCTTTTTCCGGCTCGGTTGCGGTGGCAGCGGCAGAAAATTGGGGATTCGCGGCTATGGAGTGCCGTGGGCGGAGCGGCGATCGCCCTTACCGCCACCCTGGCTGCCCCCGCTCCCGCCGCCCAAAACCCGGTGATTCAGGTGGGCATTGTGCAGCGCTTTGGCGAAAATTTGCAAGACCGCATCACCCTCGAAGCTTTACCGGGCGAGCAGCTCACCCTCAGCTTTGACACCCAGGGCCAGCCCCAAACCGTCACCACCACCCGCGTGGTGATTGGTCTGGCTCCAGAGCCATTGCCCGAGGCTAACCTGAACGAGCGCATTGTGCTCAGCAACCACCGCAGCTTTGAAACTGCCGAGTACAGTGCCCAGCAGTGGCGCGATCGCGGCATTGAGCCCGAGATCGCCCAGCCCGGCAGTTGGGAAGTGTGGGCCAACCGCGAGACCTACAACAGCCCTCTGGTGCGCCGTCTGCTGGTGAAGAACTTGCAGGCCCAGGGGTTTACCGAGGTCTTTCTCGACAGCGCGGTGGTGGCCCAAATTCCGCGCACCTATTTTGAGGCCAACGGCTATCGCTATGGCCGCGACAGCCTTGACATTCGC
>DASQNN010000414.1:0-3888 GCA_035644955.1 Nodosilinea sp.
TCATCTCGACTGGCGCAAACCTACCCCGGTCGCTCAGCGGGAAGATGTCGATACCCTAATCGCCCAGCTCCACAACCCTCGCTACGTTACCGCTCTGCGGGAGATCGCCCACACGGGTGGTGGCCACATTGATGGCGATACGGTGGTGTCTGAGCGCAGCTACGCCGTAGCGCGACTGGCGGTAAGCGCCTGGCTCGACGGGGTAGATTACGTGCTCGAAACGGAGCAGTCGGCCTTTGTGCTGGCGCGGCCACCGGGGCACCACGCGGTGCGCGATCGCGGCATGGGCTTCTGCCTATTTTCCAACGCGGCGATCGCCGCCCACTACGCCCTAGTGCAGCCCGGCATTGCCCGCGTCGCCATTCTCGACTGGGATGTGCACCACGGTAACGGCACCCAGGCGCTGGTGGAGCAGAATGCCGCGATCGCCTACTGCTCGCTCCATCAGATGCCTGCCTACCCCGGCACCGGCCACAGCAGCGAAACCGGCTTTTACGGCAACGTGCTGAACCTGCCCATGCCCCCTGGCAGTGCCAGCGCCGACTATCAGGGGATGTTTGATCAAAGGGTGATTCCCTTTCTCAAAGCATTCAATCCTGACCTACTCATCGTTAGCGCCGGGTACGATGCCAACGCCGCCGACCCCTTGGCCAATATCAATCTACAACCCCAGGATTACGGTGCATTCACCCGGCATTGCCTGAGCGTCACCGACAAGATTTTGTTTGGCCTTGAGGGCGGCTACGACTACGACGCGCTCAGCCAGTCGGTGCTAGCTACCATCGCCGCCCGGTTGGGAGTATAACAAGCCCTATTGGCCAGGTGCCGGAGGCCAACGACTATGATGATTGCAAATCCTACCGATTAGGCTATGAATCCCCCACCGACAACGTCTATGCAAGCTGAGGTGCCCACTAGCCTTGTGGCCCAAGCCCAAAGGCTAATTGATGCGGGATGGTTTGGCAGCATGGATGACATTCTGTTGGATGCACTGCGGCGGTTCTTAAATTCCCATCGAGATGAACTGATGGAAAATTTTATCAGTCAGGATATGGCATGGGGCCTAGAGGGGGATGACTGACCTAGTCGCACACGATGGGGCTTCGGGTTCATGGAACTGTCGGCATTTTGCTGAGAGCGGTGCGGAGAAAGCAGCGCAGCCGTGGGGAGATCTTGGCCATCCTTGAGCAACTGTCAGAGCAATCTTCTCTCTACATCAAGAAAAGCTTGCTAGAAGAGGTGATTCAGAGCCTGAGAGGGTAGCTAAATCGCTAAACCATTACTTCAGGCTGAATCAGGGCTAGGGCAGACTCTAGAGCCTGGTGGCGATTTTCGACCAGGTGAATGGCGGGGGGAGCGGTGGCTTCGGCGCGCTTGCGGTTTTGCACAAACCGTTGCAGGTCGAGGGTTTGGAGGCGGCTCCTGACCTGGCCGGGTTTGACCACAATCCACACGGTGCGATCGCGGTTTACTGCATCTTGCACGATCGACTCAATCGCCAGGGCAGACGTTACGCCAATGGTGGGCACCTCGCTGAGATCCAGCACTAGAGCCTGGTAATCTCTGATGTGGGAGAGGCGGCGAGTGATGCTTTTGGCGGCCCCAAAGCTCATCGGCCCGCCGAGCTGAAACAGGAGAATGTCGCCGCGCGATCGCCCCAAAATGCTCTTTTCGGCGGCGGTGAGGTCACTGTCTTCGCTGTCTTCGGTGATAGCTTTAATGCGATCGCTCTGTACATCGGTCAATCGCTTGATAGTCAGCACGTTGGCCACAAAGGCCCCCACTAGCACCGCCGTAATCAGGTCGATAAACACCGTCAAGAAAAGCACCAGGTACATGATGCCAGTGCCTCGCATGGAGATGCGGGGAGCCCGTTTAATAAAACCCCAGTCCAAAATATCGAAGCCCACTTTGAGCAATATTCCCGCCAGCACCGCATTGGGAATTTGCGCCGTCAGCGGCCCGGCCCAAAAAACGACCAGCAGCAATACCAGAGCGTGAATGATGCCCGACAGAGAGGTACGTCCTCCCGCCTGCACGTTCACCACCGTGCGCATTGTGGCCCCGGCCCCCGGCAGCCCGCCAAACAAACCCGACACTACATTGCCGATGCCCTGGCCAATCAGCTCCTTGTCAGAGTCGTGCTGACTGTGAGAAAGGCTGTCGGCCACCAGCGACGTGAGCAGCGAGTCGATCGCCCCCAGCACCGCCAGCATGATGCCGTAGCGCAACATCTCGCCCAGGTCTCGCAGGCTAAAGGTGGGCAGCCGCAGGGTCGGAAACCCCGAGGGAATATCGCCAATGCGGGGCAGCTCGGCCTCGCCGAATACCACCACCGATAGCACCGTCACCGTTACTAGCGCTACTAGAGGCGCAGGCAGCATCCGGTTCAGGCGGGGCGGAACAGAAAACACAATCCCCAGGGTCAACAGCCCCAGCCCCAGGGCCACCCAGTTGGTCTGACTGACAAAGCCGGGCAGGTCTTGCAGAATGCCCACCACGCCGCCACCGGAGGCGTGACCCAGCAGGGGCGGCAGCTGTAGCAGCACAATGATCACCCCAATGCCCGACATAAAGCCGGAGATGACCGTGTAGGGCAGCAGGGTAATGTATTGGCCCAGGCGCATGAGGCCAAGTAAAATTTGCAGCATCCCGCCCAGCATCACCACGGTAAAGGCCATTGCCAGGCCAGTGTCAGGGTGGCGGGCCAGCAGGGAGGCGATGACGGTGGTCATGACTACGGTCATCGGGCCGGTGGGGCCAGTGACCTGGGTAGGGGTGCCGCCAAACAGCGCCGCTAAAAACCCCGTAAAGATGGCCCCGTAGAGGCCTGCGATCGCCCCCGCTCCCGATGCCACCCCAAAGGCCAGCGCCAGGGGCAGGGCCACAATGGCCGCCGTTACCCCGCCAAATAGATCGCCCCGCCAGTGGCGGAGGCTCAGGTTGTTGACCAATGCAATCGACACGGCAGTACAAGCCTCAATCTTGGGTGCGTCAAGTTGACAAGATTGTAGGCCGACCTACCCCGATTTCAGCTAGACCATTCCTAGCGAAACATCATAATCGGTGGGGCGCTGCTTCAAAAAACCTGGGCCGTGGTGCTGCCAATGGCCAGTTTTCTCGGGCTAGTTTTCTGGGGCAATGGTCTGGTGGGACGGTTGAGGTGGTTGGCTGTGAACGGCCAGTTTTTCCACCAGAGTGGCGCTGGCTTCGTTAAGACCGACCACCGACACATCTGCTCCCGTCCGACGAAATTTATTCACCGCTTTGTCTAGGGCAGCCACCGCCCCCTGGTCCCACAGGTGAGCATGGCTAAGGTCGATGGTGACGCGATCGACAAACTCATTGAAGTCAAAGGCGGCCAAAAACTCGTCCACCGACACAAAGAAAATCTGCCCCGACACGCTGTAAATTCGATGGCTGCCCTCATCCGTTAGCACCTTCTCCACAAAGACCAGGCGGGCGATCTTGCGGGAGAAAAACACCGTGCTCATCACAATGCCCGTGGCCACCCCCAGAGCAAAGTTGCGAGTGAAAATAGTCACCAGCATGGTGGTCAGCATCACCGCCGTCTCGCTGCGCGGAATGCGGGCTATATCCCGAAACGACGCCCACCGAAAGGTGCCAATGGAAACCATAATCATCACCGCCACCAGCGCCGCCATGGGCATTTGGCGCACCCAACCGCTGAGAGCCAGAATGGCAAACAGCAAAAATATCCCCGCGCACAGGGTAGACAGTCTGCCACGGCCGCCCGACTGTACGTTGATCACCGACTGACCAATCATGCCGCAGCCCGCCATACCGCCAAAAAAGCTGGTGATGATGTTGGCAATGCCCTGGCCATGGGCCTCCCGGTTTTTATCGCTGGGGGTGTCTGTCAGCTCA
>DASQNN010000415.1:0-2457 GCA_035644955.1 Nodosilinea sp.
CTGCTTGATCGCGCCTTGCAAAAGCATGAGCGAGTGATCATTGCGATCGATGATCTGGATAAGCAAGACCCCGCCCGAGCCCGCCAGCTCTTACTCGATGCCCAAGGGCTACTTAAGGGTCGGGCCTGGTTTTTTCTCACCGGGCACCCCGGCGGCATTACTCACGACTATCTAATCAGCGATCGCGGCCTGTTTGACCTGCCTCTCAAGCTCGGGCCCCTCGACCCCGACACCAGCTACGCCATGCTGGTCAAATACCTCAACAGCGCCCGCCGCCGCCCCATCCCTAATCCCGACCCCAGCAACCCAGCGGCGGTGCATCCCTTCACTCCCGAGACCGCCCGCACCCTATGTGCCGTGGCCAAAGGGGTGCCCCGCTGGATCAACCGCTACGGCAGCTACATTTTGCTCAAGGCCGCCGAACTCCAGGCACCCCTAATCGACGAGGCCACCCTCCAAGTAGGCCTGGCCTATGCCCGCGACCAGTTGCGGGGCCAGGCGGGCCTCACCCCCCAAGACTACTACCTGCTCGACCTGGTGCTTGAGAAGGGGGCAATCTCCGATGACAGCATCACTCTGGAGGAACTCGAAAAGCTCAAGGTCGAGACCTTCAATGAGATCTTGCCCAACCTTGACAAGCTGGTGGAGTTTGACCTGCTCAAGCGCATGCCCACTGAGCGGGCTACAGAATACGCCCCGGTGCCCCTGCTAGAGGGCGAACCTGGCAACCCTTAGAAGGGGCGCGGTTTGTTATTCTGGCAACTACACCCCTTCCCCAGGCATAGCCATGGCCGTCAGCGTTGATCGAATTTTGCGGTGGAAGCAAACGGGCCACCCGGCCCAGCCCCTGGCCGTGCTCACCGCCTGGGATGTGATGTCGGCACAGATTGTCGATGCGGCGGGGGCCGACATTGTGCTGGTGGGCGATTCGCTAGCCATGGTGGCCCTGGGCTACGATACCACCCTGCCCCTGACCATGGAAGACATGCTGATCTGCGCCAAGGCGGTGCGGCGGGGGGTGAAAAATGCTCTGGTGGTAGTCGATTTGCCCTTTCTCAGCTACCAGACCAGCGGGTCAGATGCCATTCGCGCTGCGGGTCAAATGCTCAAAATTGGAGCCCAAGCCGTGAAGCTGGAAGGAGGCCACGAGGAGGTAGTTGAAACGGTGCGCCGCTTGGTGCAGTGGGGCATTCCGGTAATGGGCCACGTAGGGCTAACGCCGCAGTCGGTGAATCAGTTTGGCGGCTTTCGCAAGCAGGGCAAAACTGAGGCGGAGGCCGATCGCATTCTGGCCGAAGCCAAGGCGCTAGAGCAGGCAGGAGCATTTTCGATTGTGCTAGAGCATATTCCCGCCGAGCTGGCCCGCGACATCACCAAGGCCCTCAGCATTCCCACCATCGGCATTGGGGCCGGGGTGCACTGCGACGGCCAGGTACTCGTCACCGCCGACGTGCTGGGACTGTCGGACTGGCAGCCGCCCTTTGCCAAGGTCTACGCCAACCTGAGGCAGCAGGCGATCGAGGCTGCTCAGCAGTTTTGTGGAGAGGTGCGATCGGGGCAGTACCCCCTATGAAATATCGGGGTACTGCCCACGTAAAATTCCGTTAAGCTAGAAACGCTGGCAACTGGCACAGAGACGATTATTACGGTTGATACCCTCGCTATGACCACAACTCTTCAATTTAAGTACGACGTCAAAGACATTTCCCTGGCGGCCCAGGGCAAGCAGCGGATCGAGTGGGCCGGGCGCGAAATGCCCGTGCTGCGCCAAATCCAAGACCGCTTTGCCCAGGAGAAGCCCCTGGCGGGAATTCGCATTTCGGCTTGTTGTCACGTCACCACTGAGACGGCTCACCTGGCGATCGCCCTCAAGGCGGGCGGTGCCGATGCCATTCTCATTGCCAGCAACCCTCTGTCTACCCAAGACGACGTGGCCGCTAGCTTAGTCGTCGACTATGGTATTCCCGTCTTTGCCCTGCGCGGTGAAGACAGCGCCACCTACCACCGCCACGTCGAAACCACCCTCGACCACCGCCCCAACATCATCATTGACGACGGCAGCGATGTGGTCGCCACCCTGGTTAAAGAGCGCCAAGCCCAGCTCGAAGACATCATCGGCACCACCGAAGAAACCACCACCGGCATCGTACGCCTGCGGGCCATGTTCAAGGATGGGGTGCTCAGCTTCCCTGCCATGAACGTCAACGATGCCGACACCAAGCACTTCTTTGACAACCGCTACGGCACCGGCCAGTCGACCCTCGATGGCATTATTCGCGCCACCAACGTGCTGCTGGCGGGCAAAACCGTGGTCGTCGCCGGCTACGGCTGGTGCGGCAAAGGTACCGCCATGCGGGCCAAGGGCATGGGGGCCAACGTCATCGTCACCGAGATCGACCCGGTGCGCGCCATTGAAGCGGTGATGGATGGCTTCCGGGTGATGCCCATGGCCAAGGC
>DASQNN010000416.1:0-1791 GCA_035644955.1 Nodosilinea sp.
ATTGCCCAAGAGCTGCTGGTTGGCCAAGTTATTGGTCGGCTCGCTCAGGGTGCGGGCGGCGGCGGCGGCGGGGTTGATCAACCACTGTGCCCAGTTCCAAGCCTGCCACAGCTTGCGGGCCGAGGGTTCGACCTGGCGGTAGACCTCGTAACCCTGCACCGCCTGGCCCACGGTCACCTGGCCCAGCACGGGAGTTAGGGTGTCAATCCAGCGATCGACATCGTCCACAGTGCCTCGCAGCAGGCCGTAGGCATCGGGCAGGTAAATATTCAGCAGCGGATACTTCACGCCGGGATGGTAGGCCTGGGCCACCGCCGTCACCACCTCGCGGCAGCGCTCCCAAAAGGGATTCCAGTCTTCCCACACCGGTGGGTCTTGCTGGGCGGCCACGAGAATGTCTTCCAGGGCGGCAGCGGCGGATTTGGGATTAGGAATGCCGACGGGGGCTTCTGCCTCGGTCACCTGATCCAGCTCCTGCTGAGCCTGCTCTAGGGCCTCTTCCATTTGCTTAAACACGGGCTTGGTCCAACGGGCCAGCAACCCCCGCCACAGCACCAGCATGAGAATGATCACGCCCCAGATCCAGTTCAGGCCCCAGGCGTGAATCTGTACGCCTGCTGCTGTCAGAATGAATCCGGCGATCGCCACCAAAGGCAGCGCCAGCACCGCCCACTGCCAGGGTTGAAGTCGCACCATGGTATCCCTACCTATCCAACGTCTTTAGTGTAAGCAGGGTGTGCTAAAACCTAGGTCACAAATCACTAAACGTTAGTTAGAGCGTAGGGATTCGTACCTGTCTTTCCAAGTGGTTTAGGGCAGAATCGGAGGCTAAAGACTTAGTCAAGTCAACTTCTGGAGATTATTTGGCAGGTCGCAGAGCGTAGTAGAGCAGGGGGCGGTCATTCACCATAGCTCTCCCCGTCTGCACCATCCCCAGACGCTCCAGCACGTGGATGGATGCCGTATTCGGTTCATCCACATCGGCCACAACCTGCTCTAACCCGAGTTCATCAAAGACGTAGCGCAAAACCGCTGCCGCTGCTTCTCTGGCGTAACCTCGGCCCCAGAGCTGGGGCTGGGTACCAAAGACCAGGCTGGGCGACCCATCAGGGACGGCTATGAGTCCAGCGAATCCAGCAAGAGTCAAGGACTGGCCGGAGGGGGCGGTGGTCAAGGGTCGGTCTTTGACCATCGCCTCCCCTGAGCGTTCAAGCAACGGGCGCTCAAAAAACAGCCACAGCCCGTAGCCCTGCTGGGCAAAGCTCTCGTCGCTGGCCGCCAAAAAGTCCCTCGCCTCCTGGCGGGAAAGGGCGCGCTCGTCAAAGAGAAACCGCCGCACCGCTGGCTCATTCCACAACGATTGCATCGCGTCGAGGTCGGCCAGGGTGCCGGGCCGCAGCATCAGGTGTTCGGTGTGCAAAACCCGGGGCATGGCTGCGACGGACTAGGCAGGCTGGGCGAGGGGGAGGTCATTGGACTGGCGATCGCCCTCTGGCTGCCCTATGCGCTCCGTCACCGGCAGCGGCTTGCGGCCATAGCTCAGCTGATTGAGCCAAAACACATCCTCGGTACGCACCCGCTCAAACCCGGCATAGCCGAGCCAGGCATCCACATTGCCCTGGCCGTAGTCGCGAATAAAGGGTTCCTCAAAAATGCTGCTGAGCCAGTCGCTGGCCCGCAGAGTGCGCTGGTTGCCGTCGAGCACCAGCATTTGCCCACCGGGGGTCAGCAGCCGAAACGCTTCTGAGAGAATGGTTTTAGCCACCGCTGGCGGCGTTTCGTGGAATAGCA
>DASQNN010000417.1:0-5179 GCA_035644955.1 Nodosilinea sp.
CCACGTGGGCATCCGCGCCCATCAAATCGCCTTTTTAAATTGCCCTGACGCCCCCAACGCCCTGCCCGCCTGGGTAGCCCACACCAGCGAAACGCCCCACCGCATGACGGTCTTTCTCAAACTGGGGCAACCTCCCGCCGATGCCGACGACTATCATCTGCGCGCCGAGGTATTTAAGGAGAAATGGGCCACGATTAAAAACCGCCCCCTACCCTGGTCGGTGGGTCTGCCTCCGGCTCAGCTGCTCTTGCTCCGCCCGTAGATCGTGATCAACCTTCAAGCTAGCCACTGACGACTTTCCAAGCTCAGGCGTTGCTAGAATCGTCGTCGTCTAGATCAGGCTGCACCCGGCGCCGCACAGAGTCACCGTGGGAGGGGAGTCCCTCGGTCTCAGTCAGCACCGCGATCGCCTCCGCCACTCCCTTTAACGCCTCGGGAGAATACTGCATCAGGCTGGAGTGCTTCATAAAGGTCTCAGTCGAGAGTGGCGAGGCGTAGCGGGCTGCGCCAGAGGTGGGCAGGGTATGGTTGGGGCCGGCCAGGTAGTCGCCCACCGCCTCGGGGGTAGAATGGCCCAAAAAGATCGCTCCGGCGTGGCGAATGTGCTCTAGCAAATCCCACGGTTCGGCCACCTCCAGCTGCAAGTGCTCGGGGGCAAAGCCATTGGATAGCTCGGCGGCCATCTCCAGGCTATCGACGACGACAGCCAGGCCGTAGTTTGCGATCGCCTTTTCGGTCAGGGTTTGGCGCGGGTGACCCGAGAGCTGCCGATCGACCTCCGCCACTACGCGCTCTGCTAACACCTCGCTAGTGGTAATTAAAATGGCGGCGGCCATGGGGTCGTGCTCCGCCTGGGCCAGCAGGTCGGCGGCTACGTGGGCGGGGTTGGCGCTGTGGTCGGCAATCACCAGCACCTCCGAAGGGCCAGCTAAGGAATCGATGCCTACCGTGCCAAACACCAGTTTTTTCGCCAGGGTGACGTAGATATTGCCGGGGCCTGTAATCACATCCACTGCCGGAATGGTTTCGGTACCGTAGGCCAACGCCCCAATCGCCTGGGCACCCCCAACCCGGTAAATCTCAGTAATCCCAGCTTCCTGGGCCGCTACCAGCACCGCTGGGTTAATCGTGCCCGCCTTTCCCGGCGGGGTAACCATTACCACTCGCTTCACCCCAGCCACCCGGGCTGGAATCGCGTTCATAATCACGGTGCTGGGGTAGGAGGCCCGCCCCCCAGGCACATAGATGCCGGCGCGGTCAACGGCGGTGTAGCGCTTGCCCAAAACTACGCCGTTGTCCTCAAACCGCACCCAGCTCTGGGGTACCCGCTGCCGGTGAAAGGCCTCTACATTTTTGCAGGCCAGCCGAATGGCATCTAGCAGACCCTTACTCACCTGCTGGTAGGCGGCATCGAGCTCAGCCCCGGAAAAGCGCAGTCCGTCGGCGGTCAGGGTAACCCCATCGAAATCAGCTGTGTACTGCACCAGGGCTTGATCCCCCTGGCGGCGAACGGCGTGCAAAATTTCTCGAACCGTTGCTTCTTTGTGGACGACCTGGTCGTCGTGGGTGCGGGCACAGATGCGGTGCAGCTCTGTTTTTGCCTCAGGTAGCTGATGGGTGATGCGCAGCATTACAGCCAGGAATCCAGATAAGCCAGCAAGGTGCGGTGCGCTAGACTAATCCTTACAGGGGAGGTGAAGTATCCCTCAAAGGCAGTCAACGCCAGCGTTCTAACATCGTAGTCGATCTACCGACTAATTTGGCAGCCCGCTAACGCATTCAATTACACCATTAGGTGCTAACATGTTTTATCCAGTCAACTAATCTTGTTAAGCTAGGGCGAACTGTGGCAAACATCAAGTCTGCACTAAAACGAATTGAAATCACCGAGCGCAATCGGCTTCAAAACCGATCCTATAAGTCAGCGGTCAAAACCCTGACCAAAAACTACCTCTCTGCCGTTGAAACCCATGGAGCTGGCCCTAGTGCCGATACTCAAAAGCAGGTTGAGGAAACCATGGCTGCCGCCTACAGCAAAATTGACAAGGCCGTGAAGCGCGGCGTGCTTCACCCCAACACCGGTGCCCGCAAAAAGTCTCGTCTGGCGCGGGTGCTTAAGGCGAAAGAAGCTGCAGGGGCTGCGTCCTAGGGTTTCCCTGGGCTACGAATACGCTGGGTTGCCTGCCGTTTCTTGTCGCTGCACTTGCTTATGCCTTTGGTTGATACCCACGTACATCTCAACTTTGATACGTTTGCTGGGGATCTCGACGAACTAACCCAGGCCTGGAGACAGGCCGGGGTTTTGGCTTTGGTGCACTCCTGCGTCGAGCCCGGAGAATTTCCGGCAATGCAGGCGATCGCCGATCGCATTCCGGAGCTGTACCTGTCCGTTGGGCTTCACCCCCTCGACATGGACAAGTGGAGCAGCGCCACAGCGGCGCAGATTGCCGAGCTAGCTGCTGCCGACAGTCGGGTCGTCGCCATTGGCGAAACCGGGCTTGACTTCTACAAAGCCAGTGACGAAGCGGTTCAGCGCGAGGCCTTCTGGCAGCAGTTAACCATTGCCCACGATCGGGGGCTACCGGTTATTGTTCACTGTCGAGATGCCGCCCCAGCCACCGCCGAAGTCATTGGGGAGTTTCAGCGCAGTGTTGGCCCTGTTACCGGTGTAATGCACTGCTGGGCGGGTACCCCAGCCGAAACCCAGTGGTTTTTAGACCTGGGGTTTTACATCAGCTTTAGCGGCATTGTCACCTTTAAAAATGCCCATCAGATCAAAGCTTCGGCTCAAATGGTGCCCGCCGACCGGCTGCTGGTCGAAACTGACTGTCCCTTCCTGACCCCGGAGCCTTGCCGCAAAGAACGCCGCAACCAGCCAGCCTTTGTTCACCATGTGGCAACCCACGTGGCCCAGCTGCGCCAGATTGATTTTGAGGCTTTGGCCCAGACTACCACCCGTAACGCTGTGACCTTGTTTAACCTACCCGAGCTCGTTTTGTTGCCCTCCACTGACCCCGATCTACACCCCAATTTGCGCTTTACCCCCACCCCAGCCGGCTGCTAAGCGGGTGATTTAATTCGCTGGGGCGATCGCCGTTGACGCAGCCTCGCTCCAGTCCTTGAACCACCCTTGGGGTTCCACCCCACTTTACTGCCCTGCCTCGCTCACTTGCCCTGTTCGAGACGCGTCGTTACATTCTGGCCCATCTGCACCTGGCCACCCTGCACTAGGAGACCCATGACTGAAACCACCGTTTACCAAACTACTCCCAACTTTGTTCTGCCCGACCTGGTAGAAATTCAGCGGTCTAGCTTTCGCTGGTTTCTAGAAGAAGGGTTGATCGAAGAGCTGGAAAGCTTTTCTCCTATTACCGACTATACCGGCAAGCTCGAGCTGCACTTTTTGGGTAAGCAGTACAAGCTCAAAAGCCCCAAGTATGACGTCGATGAGGCCAAGCGGCGGGACGCCACCTACGCCGTGCAGATGTACGTGCCCACCCGACTGATCAACAAGGAAACCGGCGAAATCAAAGAGCAGGAAGTCTTTATTGGCGACCTGCCGCTGATGACCGATCGCGGTACCTTCATCATCAACGGGGCTGAGCGAGTCATCGTCAACCAGATCGTGCGCAGCCCTGGGGTTTACTACAAGTCCGAGACCGACAAAAACGGTCGCCGCACCTACAACGCCAACCTGATCCCCAACCGGGGGGCCTGGCTCAAGTTTGAGACCGACAAAAACGACCTGGTATGGGTGCGCATCGACAAAACCCGCAAGCTGTCGGCGCAGGTGCTGCTGAAGGCGCTGGGCCTCACCGACAACGAGATCTTTGACTCGCTGCGCCACCCCGACTACTTCCAAAAAACCATTGAGAAAGAGGGCCAGTTCAGCGAAGAGGAAGCCCTACTGGAGCTGTACCGCAAGCTGCGCCCCGGTGAACCCCCCACGGTGGCCGGTGGTGAGCAACTGCTGCACTCCCGCTTCTCCGACCCCAAGCGCTACGACTTGGGTCGGGTGGGCCGCTATAAGCTCAACCGCAAACTGCGCCTCAACGTGCCCGATGCCACTCGGGTGTTGACTCCCACCGATATTTTGTCGGCGATCGACTACCTGATTAACCTGGAGTTCGATATCGGCAGTATTGACGACATCGACCACCTGGGCAACCGCCGGGTGCGATCGGTGGGTGAGCTGCTGCAAAACCAGGTGCGCGTGGGCCTCAACCGCCTAGAGCGAATCATCCGGGAGCGCATGACCGTCTCCGACTCCGACTCGCTGACGCCAGCTTCCCTGGTCAACCCCAAGCCCCTGGTGGCGGCGATCAAGGAGTTCTTTGGCTCCAGCCAGCTGTCTCAGTTTATGGACCAAACCAACCCCCTGGCGGAGTTGACCCACAAGCGCCGTATCAGTGCCCTCGGCCCCGGCGGTCTGACCCGAGAGCGGGCAGGCTTTGCCGTGCGCGACATTCACCCCTCCCACTACGGGCGCATCTGCCCGATTGAGACCCCAGAGGGTCCCAACGCCGGTCTGATCGGCTCCCTGGCCACCCACGCCCGGGTGAACGAGTTTGGCTTCATCGAGACCCCCTTCTTTAGAGCCGAAAATGGCAAGGTCTTTAAAGACGTCGAGCCGATCTACATGACCGCCGACGAAGAAGACGATCTGCGGGTGGCCCCGGGCGACATCGCCACCGACGAAGAGGGGTACATTTTGGGCGACACCATTCCGGTGCGCTACCGCCAAGACTTCACCACCACCGACTCCACCGAGGTGGACTACGTGGCGGTGTCGCCGGTGCAAATTATCTCCGTGGCCACCTCGCTGATTCCTTTCCTGGAGCACGACGACGCCAACCGCGCCCTGATGGGCTCGAACATGCAGCGTCAGGCGGTGCCCCTGCTCCAGCCCGAGCGGCCTCTGGTCGGTACTGGCCTGGAGGCCCAGGCGGCCCGCGACTCCGGCATGGTGATCATCAGCCGCACCGAAGGCGAAATCGTCTACCTCGATGCCGACATGATCAAGGTGCGCGATCCCGAAGGCAACGTCCACGAGTACGAGCTGCAAAAGTACCAGCGCTCCAACCAGGACACCTGCCTAAACCAGCGGCCCATCGTGTTCCCTGGGGAGCAGGTGCAGTCTGGTCAGGTGCTGGCCGACGGCTCCGCCACTGAGGGCGGG
>DASQNN010000418.1:0-18984 GCA_035644955.1 Nodosilinea sp.
AAAATACCCTGAGTCAGGGCCGGTTTTACGGCTTTTCATTCCAGCAGCAGCAGCACCTTTACACCCTGGCGGGGTTGCTGTTTTTGACCACCAGCTTTAGCCACTGGCTGGGGCGCTACGAAGTGCTCTACTCCCAGGAGGGCGTAGTTTACGGGGCGGGCTACACCCACATCCATGTAATGCTGCCGGTCAACTGGGTCCTGGCGATTCTGACGCTGGGGTTGGGGCTGGTGTTTTTGGGTCGTGGGCTGCTGTGGACGCCAGCCTACATCAACCCGATGAAACCATCTGCCCGGGCCAAGGCCCTCGGCACTCCCCTGGGCTGGTGGACGGGGTTTGGGCGCACGAGCCTGCTGGTGAAGGGCATTTGCGGCTACCTGGTGCTGACGCTGCTGGGTCTGGTGCTGGCCCCCATGGTGGTGCAGCGGCTGGTGGTGCAACCCAACGAGCTGCAGCGCGAGCGGCCCTACATTACCAATTCTATCGAGCTTACCCGGGCCGCCTTTGACCTGGAGGCGATTGAGTCAGAACCCTTTGACCCCAGCGGTGACTTAACCGCTGAAGATTTGGAAGAAAACGACCTGACCCTAGAAAACATTCGCCTGTGGGACCCGCGCCCGCTGCTGGAGAGCAACCGCCAGCTACAGCAAATTCGGCTGTACTACGAGTTTACCGACGCCGACTTTGACCGCTACAGCATTCTCAACGAGCAGCGCCGCTCCGAACGCCGCCAGGTGATGATCTCGGCGCGGGAGCTAAACTACGATCGCGTGCCCGACATTGCTAAAACCTGGGTCAACGAGCACCTGGTCTACACCCACGGCTTTGGCTTTACCATGAGCCCGGTGAATACGGCTGGCCCCGATGGGCTGCCCACCTACTTTGTGCGCGGCATCGACAACGTTCCCAGTAGTGAGGAGGTGCGCCAGAGCATTCCCATTGGCGACCCGCGCCTGTACTTTGGCGAGCTGACCAACACCTACATCATGACCAATGCTCAGGTGCTAGAGCTCGACTACCCCAGCGGCAACGAAAACATCTACACCACCTACCTGGGCCGGGGCGGCATTAATTTGGACAGTCTCTGGCGGCGGCTGGTGTTTGCCCGCCACCTGCTCGACTGGCGCATGCTGTTTACCGAAGACTTCACCACCGATACGCGGCTGCTGTATCGCCGCAACATTGCCGATCGCGTGCGGGCGATCGCGCCCTTTCTGCGCTTTGACACCGACCCCTACCTGGTCACCGTCGACATCGGCGATGCCTCTAGCCAGTGGGGGACGGGTTCCGCCCACGGCAGCCGTCCCCCCGCCGACATTGACTTCGACACCTTTCGCGATCGCGACCCCAACTTCATTGCCGAAAACTTTAACTCCCAGACCGGCGACAACTACCTGTACTGGATTATCGACGCCTACACTGTCAGCGGTCGCTACCCCTACTCCGACCCCGGCGACAACGACTTCAACTACATTCGCAACTCCGTCAAAGTAGTGGTCGATGCCTTCAATGGGTCGGTCAGCTTTTTTGTCTCTGAACCCAGCGACCCGATCATTCAAACCTGGAGCCGGCTGCTGCCCGATATGTTTGAACCGCTAGAGGCAATGCCCGACAGCCTGCGCGCCCACATTCGCTACCCCCAGGATTTATTTTCGGTGCAGGCCGAATCGCTGATGACCTACCACATGACCGACCCCCAGGTGTTTTACAACCGGGAAGACCAGTGGCGCGCCCCCAGCGAAATCTACGCCAGCGAGTCGCAGCAGGTCGAGCCCTACTACCTGATTATGAAGCTGCCCCAGGAGGAAACCGAGGAGTTTGTGCTGCTGCGGCTGTTTACCCCAGCCCAGCGCAACAACCTGATTGCCTGGCTGGCGGCTAGATCGGACGGCGATCGCTACGGGCTGCGGCTGCTCTACCGCTTTCCCAAGCAGGAGCTGGTGTTTGGCCCCGAGCAGATCGAGGCCCGCATCAACCAAGACCCCGAAATTTCCCAGCGCATTTCTCTATGGGATACCCAGGGGTCGCGGGCGCAGCAGGGCAACCTACTGGTCATCCCGATCGAACAGTCGCTGCTCTACGTCGAGCCGCTGTACCTGGTGGCCGAGCAAAACCAGTTGCCCACCCTGACCCGGGTGATCATGGTCTACCGCAACCGCATCGCCATGGCCCCCACCCTACCGGCGGTGCTGTCGGCGATCTTTTTAGAAGACCCGGAACCGGCGGCGCCTATTCTGCGCGACCTGGGGGAAAGTGCCCCCGACGACGACCCACTGCCGGGGCTGCTCGACCTCGATACCCCTGCGGGAGCCCCGGCCAACGAGGGCGAACTGAGCCTGCCCACAACGGAATAGAAGCGATATGAAATCCGCCTTGAGAAACCCCTGTTCAAAGCAGAGATCTCCTAGGGGCATTCACGACAATGCCCCTACGAATCGGGTGTAACCAAATAGGATTCGGTATTAGAGCGCTGCCAGCTTCTCTAAGTAGGGTTTTACCAGGTAGAAGCTGGCAATTGATTTAGCGTCTACCGCTTCTCCAGACAAAATGGCTTTTTCTAGCTGTACCGGAGTCAGTAAAACGACCTCGATGTCTTCGTCGACATCAGCCGCTGGGGGCGACTCGATGGGCTCTAGGTCAGTGGCGAGAAAGGCGTAAATAATTTCGTCAGAGTAGCCAGGCGCTAGGGGGAAGTTGCCGATAGGCAGCCAGGTTTGAGCAATGTAGCCAATTTCCTCTTGAATCTCTCGGCGAATGGTATCGGCGGGGGCCTCGTCAACCTCGATCGTACCCGCTGGAAACTCCAGCAGCCGCCCCATCACAGCAAAGCGGTACTGGCGCACCATCACTAACTCACCTTTGGCGGTAACGGGTACGGCCAAGGCCCCACCGGGGTGGCGAATGCATTCCCAGTCGCCTTCGGCTCGGTTGGGCAACCGCAGCCGATTGACTTCAAAATTAAACTTGCGGCCCTCGTAAAATAGGCGCTGCTTGAGCAGCTGGGGAGGCTCTTGACCAAGGGGCATGGGTGCAGGCTCAAAAAGGGCACAAATGATCACCCCATTGTAGCCACCCTGAGGCATCTAGCTTAGGGCTGATTGCTGAATCGTACCCAAGCGCTTCACGCCAGCGGAGCCTACGGTAGCGCAGAGGGCCTGTACCGATTGACCACTGACAGGGTCGCACCAGGTGGGCGCGATTTCAGCCAGGGGAATAAGCACAAAGCCGCGCTCCCGAAAACGGGGGTGGGGAAGGTGTAAACCTGGCTCGGTGAGGATGGTTTGACCGTAGAAGATCAGGTCGAGATCGAGGGTGCGGGGGCCCCATCGCTGATCGCGTACCCGACCAAAGGTTCGTTCAATGTGCAGCAGCCGAGCCAGCAACGCGTAGGGCGACAGAGTGGTGTTGATTAAGGCGCAAGCGTTCAAAATATCGGGCTGAGGTGGCCCAATGGCAACGGTTTGGTAGAGGCTAGATTGAGCCGTTACGTCTACCGTTGGCGGGTCGTGGAGGGTGGCCAAGGCAGCGCAGAGAATCTGCTGGGAATCGCCTAGATTGCTGCCCAGGGCGATCGCGCAAGGCACAGCGGCCATGCTCTAGCCGAGGTGCTGGCGCAGGCGAGCCACCAGCTGAGGGGCGGGCAAAACCCCTTCGATACGGTCTATGGGCTGGCCCGCTTTAAACAAAACCAGCGTGGGCAGGGCTGCCACCTGGTGCTGAGACGCAACCTGTGGGTATTTATCGGTGTCAATCTTAACGATTTTGAGCTGACCCTTGAGCTGACTATTCACATCGTTGAGAATGCCTGCCATCATTTGGCAGGGGCCACACCAGGTGGCGTAAAAATCGACTAAGACAGGGGTTTGTGCCCCAGCCAGGAGATCGGCAAAACTTTGAAACTGCTGCTTGACGGCCATCCCATGCTCCTTGAGTTAATTACCGGTTGCCCAGGCCGCAGTACGACCCATTTCTCTAGCATAAACGATGGCTTTGCACCCGGATTTGGCAGCGTTTTGGGAGCCACAGCCGGGGAGTAAACGTGGCCCTGAGGGCAGCCTGCGGGCAAATTAGTGTTTTAAGAACGGGCCTAAGGCACCATCTGACGGAGAAAGCTGTCGAGGGCAGCGGCCACTTTTTCGGCCCAGTCTTCTTGAGCGTAGTGGCCCACCTCGTCTAGGGTTTGCAGCTCACCGTTGGGCAGGGCTTGCACAGCGGCTTCGGCGAGGCTGACGGGCAGCCAGGGATCGCTGAGCCCCCACAGCAGCAGCGTAGGGTGGTCCCAGCTGGGCAAGCCCGCGGCGATCGCGGTGCTAACGTCGGCGATGGCCAGGCGGCGTACCGTTGTCATCAGCGCCCGGCCCACGTCTGAACTTTTCAGGAAGGGACGACGATACACGTCTAGATCGCCATCGTCGATCTGGTAAGGGCCACCCCCTTCCAGGGTGCGATCGACTAGCAGAGGGTCTTGGGTAATCATGTCGCCGGCCAGGGGCAGGCCCATCTGGCGGATCTTCCAGGGCAGCTTCGCCCCCGGGCCAATGGGGGCATTGATGATCGCGAGTCGCTCTACCCGGTCGGGGTGCTGCAGGGCGTACTGAATGCCGACGGAGCCCAAAAATCCCTGGGCCACCAGGTGCACCTGGTTTAAGTTCAGGGCGTCGAGAAACGCGCCTAGGGCATCGACGAAGGTTTCGGGGGTGTAGGCAAAATCGCGGCGATCGGGCTTGTCAGAAAAACCGTGGCCCAGCCAGTCGGGGGCAATGGTGCGAAACCCCTGCTGGGCCAGGGTAGGCATCACCTGGCGCCAGCTGTAGCTCTGGGAGACCAGCCCGTGGAGCAGCAGCACCGGCAGCCGAGACGAGCTGCCCGTGGGCGGATGCTCGCGATAGAACCAGGTCAAGCCGTTGACCGATACCGTCTGCTCTGCGATCGCGCTGCTCTGCCCCATAGCCTTTCTCCTAACTCGGCCCATCGAGCTTACCGTTCCACCAAAGCGCAAGGCAAGGGCACTTAGCTTAGAGGACCAGATCTAAAAGACCCTGGCGATCGGACGGCGATCGCTACCGCCAGGGGTACCCGCCGCGATCGCAAACTGGCTACAGTAATAAACATTGGCAATAGGATGCAAACACAGGTCGCAATGAACTGGCAAGAGGTAGCTGGCAACTGGATTTTAGTTCCCCCCAACCCCACGGCGATTGTGCATTTTTTGGGAGGAGCCTTTGTAGCGGCAGCCCCCAGCGTGACCTATCAGTGGCTGCTGGAAAATCTGGCCCGCCAGGGCTACGTGGTCGTAGCCACCCCCTTCATCAATACCTTTGACCACACCGCCATTGCCCAGGAGGTGCTGGTTACCTTTGACCAGGCGATGCGGTACCTCGACAAGCGCGTGCTCAACGACTACGGCAACCTGCCCATTTACGGCCTGGGGCACAGCATGGGCTGTAAGGTGCACCTGTTGATTAACAGCCTGTGGCAGGTGGAGCGGGCAGGCAACATTTACATGAGCTTTAACAACTACCCGGCGCGGCGATCGATTCCGTTTTTAGAGCAGGTGGTGCAGTTTAACCCAGCCTTTAACGTCGAGTTCACCCCCGACCCCGAGTCGACCCTGGCTTTGGTGCGCGATCGCTACCCCGTTGGCCGCAACCTGCTGATTAAATTCCGCAGCGATACCCTCGACCAAACCCGTCCGCTGTCCGAGGTGCTGGTCAGACGCTTTGGGGAGCTGACCACCGTACAAATTCTCCAGGGTTCTCACACGACCCCCATTGCCCAGGAGTTTGGCTGGCAGCCGGGTCCATCGTTTAGCCCCCTCGATGCCGTTGGCCAGTTTATGCAGCAAGAGTTTTACCGCGACTTGACGCGGCTGCGCCGCAATTTGCTGACCTGGCTCAACGCCCCCACCCCAATGGGATCAGGGCCGATGTAAAAGTCTTGGCTTTGGGGGTTTTGCCGGGGTAAACTTCGGCCTATGATGCAGAGGTGAGCGATCTAGCCATGGCCTGTTTTGACCTACCAGCACACCAGCCAGATTGAGACCCAAACCGACCCAACGGCGCTGAAGACAGTACTGGCATGGTTTGATCAATTTCAGGCCACTCCGATTCCCCACAACATCTGGCTCCAGTGCCAGCTCGCCCTGATCGAAGGCTTTACCAACGCGGTGCGCCACGCCCACGCCGGGCTGCCCCTGGCTACCCCCGTTCAAATTGAAGTGGCAGTCAGCGATCGCGCCATCGACATTCGCATTTGGGATCAGGGCCCTGGGTTTGATTTAGCCTCGATGCTGCGCCACAGGATCACCGTCAACGACCCAGACTCGGAGGGGGGCCGGGGGCTTAAAATCATGTATCTGGTGGCCGATCGCTTGACCTACGAAGCCGCGCCCGAGCAGGGCAACTGCCTACACTTACACAAGGCTTTTGCCCCCTAGGCCAGACAGCCCAAGAGGTAATTCTGAGGAAGACTATGGTTTTGTCTATGGCCCCGTTATCTACAGTCCCCCTCCCCCCGCCCGGCTCAGGGTGGCTCCTAGGTGGGCTGATCAACACCGCCCTGCTCGCGATCGCCTGGGTACTGCCTAAAAAGCTGCTGACCCCAGCCGGCTACCTCCACGCTTGGGGGCTGGGAGTAATTGTTTGGGGCTGCCTGGGCTGGCGGGGCTACGTCGTGATCATGGCCTACTTCGTAGCAGGCTCAGCGGTCACCCGCCTAGGCCAGCAGCGCAAAGAAGCGGCGGGCATCGCTGAGGGGCGATCGGGGGTCAGGGGGCCAGAAAACGTCTGGGGATCGGCCCTGGCGGCGGCCCTGTGCGCGGGGGCGATCGCCCTTCTAGGCGCAGTGTCCAGCCCAGCCACCCAACAACTGTGGCTACCGCTATTGGCCTTAGGCTACGTCAGCAGCCTTAGCACCAAGCTCTCAGATACCACTGCCAGCGAAGTGGGCAAAGCCTACGGGCAACACACCTTTTTAATTACTTCTCTCAAGCCGGTAGCCGCCGGTACCGAGGGGGCGGTTAGCTTAGAAGGCACCCTGGCTGGGGTGGGTGGGTCAGTGGTCATGGCGCTGGTGGGCTGGGGAGTAGGGCTCATTAACCCTTGGGCCATCGGTCTTTGCATGGTGGCCGCGTTTTTAGCCACTACCCTAGAAAGCCTAATTGGCGCTACCCTACAGTCGCGCTATACCTGGTTAACCAACGAAGTCGTAAACGGCATCAATACCACGGCAGGCGCTCTACTCGGGATTTTACTGGGGCTGGCATTCGTCCAGCTGACCTAACCTAAGTTGTTACCTAAGTTATGCACAACCCTAGGCCGAAGATGTCTAAGGCCTTTTAGCCAGAAATTCCGTAGGTCTACGGATGGTTTACCCAGGGTTTTGCCTGGAGCATTGAGCCAGAGAATACTGCGCACAACAATTTTTGCCAAAATCCGGAAAGTTTGAGAAAAGTTTATAAAATCCTTACACATTTTCGCTTGATGAGGTGGAAAACTCGGTGATTTCCCGTAATCCTAAGTTCCGTGCGTCCCCTGTCGATGGTCTTAATCCATTTCGGCCTTAATACATTTAGGCTTCGCTGGTTAAGCCATGGTCAGCATCTCAGCCATGGTCAGAGAATGCCCGGTTTTTACTGTTGTTTAGGGAGCGTCTACCCTCAGGTTTGACCTAGTCAGCTTGGGGTCACAACGATACATATTATGCAAACTCCGCTGGGGCACAAAGCCCGTTCTTACTATTCACTGTTTGCCCTTGGGGCACTATCGTTAGCGGTTATGGTGGTCTTTCAAGCGTTTGGGATGGAATCGATCGCCAGCGCCAAGAGCCGAGATGAGTTTCCCGGTCGCCGCCAGGGTGGGGGCACCCACTGGGTAACCCCGACCAGCCAGTTCGCAGCCGAATAACTCCTTCCCAGATATTGCCATAGCCTAGCAGGCAGGACGCTAAGGGTACGCTGGCGCTGGCCACCACAGGCAAGGCCAGCGAACGCCATTTCAAACGAGCACAATGTAAACGAGCACAATGTAGTAGCGGCTGGTTCTATTAGAACCAGCCGCTACTGGTGTCTGGGTAAACCTGGTATTTAGGCAAAAGCTGTGGTCGGTCCACTATGCTACGGGAGAAGGCTCAGCCAATAATAAAGCGCTTAGGCTAGCAGAGGGGGTGTTGATTTGGGCATGCTTAACAGCAGTTCTCATAACTTAACCTCTGCTTTGGGAGCAGGACACGGGGTGTGCTACCTGAGATATTCTCCGTCGTTTAGTTTCTGTCTTTTAAAGGCCCAGCGATTGTGAAAGCGACGCTTAACAGAATAAATCAGCGGCTGCGCTGCAGCGTAGTTCCTCAGGTACTCCACTGGTGGGGAGTTAGCCCGCTAAACACGGGAGGAAAGATTGTGCTGTTGGCTAGCCTGCTAGCCAGCACTTTGGTTACCGGCGTGAAGGTGCTGAATGTTCTAGAACCGGCGGAACTATTTTTATTTGATCAGCTGGTGCGATGGTCAGAGACCGGTCCTAAAGGGCGATCGCGCCCTAGTCAGGATCTCGACCCGCGCATGACCATTGTGGGCATTACCGAGGCCGACATTCGCCAGTACGGCTGGCCCCTAACCGATGAAGTGCTGGCTGAGGTGATTCAAAAACTTCAGGCCAACACCCCTCGCGTCGTGGGGCTAGACCTCTACCGCAGCACCTTTCGCCCGCCGGGGTCCGCTGACTTGGCGGCGGTCCTGGCCGCCCCCAACTTGATCGCCATTATGAATGTGGGTAGCACTCAAGGGCAGGGAGAAGTTCCCCCACCTCCCACGGTTGAGCCCGAGCGAGTAGGGTTCAACGATTTCCCCACGGACTCAGACGGGGTGATTCGCCGCAACTTAATCTTTGTGCGCAGTCGCGACGGCGGCTACTACTCCTTTGCGCTGCGGGTCATTATGGCCTACCAGGGCTATGCCTCCGAGGGGCTAAGAGCGGGGGAAAATCACCTGTTTTTGGGCGATCGCGCGATTCGGGTACTCTCCGCCCGGGATGGGGGATATCAGAATGTCGATAGCAGCGGCTATCAGATTTTGCTGCGTTACCATACGGCCCATATGCCGGCCCGTCACCTATCGATCGCTCAGGTGCTCAGCGATCAGTTTGACCCCGCCTGGATCGACGGCAACATCGTCCTCATCGGCACCACCGCCGCCAGCCTCAAAGACCGATTCTATACCCCCTTCAGCTTCAACCAAGACAGCGAGCTCACCATGCCAGGGGTGGTCATCCATGGGCAAATGATCCGGCAGCTGCTAGATATTGTTACGGATCGGCCGGCTCACTACCGATTTCTGCCCCCCTGGGTCGAAGGGCTGTGGCTATGGAGCTGGTGCTTGGTGGCAGGCGGTCTGGTCTGGGTCGTCAAGCGCCCCAGCGGTCTGCTGCTCTCCAGCGGCCTGCTGCTGGGGGGGCTGGGGGGAGTTGGTTGGCTAGCGGTCAACGGGTTGGTTTGGCTACCCTTGGCAGAACCCGCCACCGGTATGGTGGCCGCTACGGCAGCGGTGCTGGCCTACAAACTGCTCTACCGCACTACCCACGATTCCCTCACCGGCCTGCCCAACCGCGAGGCCTTCATGGGTACCATTCAGCATGCTCTTCACCACCATCAAAATACTGAGCAGCCGGTAATTGTAGCTTTTATGGGCATCGACCGCTTCAAGGTAATCAACGAGAGCCTGGGCCATCAGGCGGGCGACGAGGTGCTGCAACTCATGGCCCAGCGGTTGGTGCAGCACCTGCCAACCCAGGCCCAGGTAGCCCGGGTCGGCGGTGACGAATTTGCGCTGTTGCTCACGCATTTATCCAGCCCCGCTGCCGGCGAACTGATGGATCGCTTGCAGTACGCCCTCTCAGAACCCCTCACCCTGCATGGCCAAAAATTGCCCAGCACCCTCAGCATTGGGGTGGCCATCAGCCAGCTCGGGCTAGAGCACAAGCCCGCCGACCTGCTACGCGATGCCCATACCGCTATGTACCGGGCTAAAGCTTTGGGCAAGTCGCGCTTTGAGGTGTTTGCGGCCGGCATGCTCACCGAGGCCGTCAATCGCCTCCAGCTTGAAAGCGACCTGATTAGCGCCCTCGACAATCAGGAGTTTTTGCTATACTACCAGCCCATCATTAACCTCAAAACGGGAGAACTGGCCGGGTTTGAGGCCCTGGTGCGGTGGCACCAAAAAGACCGGGGGTTCGTGCTGCCCAGCGCCTTTATTCCAGCGGCAGAAGAAACTGGGTTGATCATGGCCTTGGGACAGTGGATTTTTCGAGAGGCCTGTCGGCAGCTGCACCAGTGGCACACGCTGTTTCCCCACTACCGTCACCTAACCATGAGCATCAACCTATCCAACCGCCAGTTTGGCCAAGCCGATCTGATCAGTCAGATCGAGGCCGCGCTGCGAGAAACCGAGGTCAACGGCCACTGCGTCCGCCTAGAAATTACCGAAAGCATGGTGATGGGCGATGTCGACGCAGCGATCGATCTAATGCTGAAGCTAAAGTCCCTTGATTTGAAGCTGGCCATCGATGACTTTGGCACCGGCTATTCTTCCCTGAGCTATCTGCACCGCTTTCCCATGGATACCCTAAAGGTAGACAAATCCTTTGTCGGTCGCCTGGAGAAAAGCAACGAGGACCGGGCTATCATCAACACCATTTTGACCCTAGGGCAAAAGCTGGGGATGGAAGTCGTGGCCGAGGGAGTAGAAACTGCCACCCAGGTGGCCATGCTGCAGCAGGAGGGATGCGACTACGGCCAGGGCTACTTCTTTGCCAAGCCTCTGCCCGCCGCCGATGCCCTGGCCCTGCTTCAGCAGCCGCAGCCTCTGGGGTGCTAGGCTGCACCAGCTTGCATGAGCAGCGTACCGGATTCAACGGCGGTCGCAACCTAGGAGGGCAGCACCTTTACCCCTGCGGCCAAAAGCAGCGTGTTAAGGATTTGGCACAATCGGTGATCCTGCCCATTAACTTCCATTCTCAACTGGTCTACAATGATCCCTAGATAACAAATACGATGTTTTCGAACTGCCTTTAAACGTCTAGAGTTGCCTGTTGGCTCCCTATAGGGTCACCCGGAAAGTAACTAAGCTCTTGGTTTATATAATCGATGTCAATGTCTGTTGGCGAAGTCACCTTTAGAACGGCTGTACTTGAATCCGACCTACCGGTACTAGTTCACTTTTGGGCTCCCTGGTGTGGGCTTTGTAAGCTAATCATTCCGGTTTTGCAAAGCTTTCAAGCCGAGTGGGAGGGTCAGGTCCGGCTCATCGATATCAATGCTGATGAAAACCTGCGACTGGCCAATACCTATCGCCTTTCCAATTTGCCCACCCTGCTGCTATTTGACCAGGGTGAGGTATGCCAGCGAATCGAGTCGTTTCGCGGCAAAGACGACCTACGCCTAGCGCTTGATGCTTTTATGCACAACCGAGAGCTAACCTACGATATTCCCCGGTTGGTGCGTATCTACCCTTAGCCGATTGTCCCAGACGGGCTAGCTCTAGGATCCGGTCCCTCGGCCCTAGAGCCCTTCTCCTGAGCTAGTTTTAGCAACTCAAGTAACCTTCTAACAGCAGGTCATCGCCGAAAGTGCGCCAGGTGGTGCGCTCTAGGGCTAGGGCCTGACCCATATGTTCAAGTCCCAAGTCGCCAACCGGGACTGGAGCGTTTGTGCCACCCACTATTTTAGGGGCCACAAACGCCCAAAGTTTATCGATCACACCATCCTTAATGGCTTCAGCAGCTAGCTGTCCGCCGCATTCCCACAGCACGGCAGCACAGCCGCGCTGGTATAGCTGGTCGGTTACTCGCTTGGGCGTCAGCGTCGGCAGCACCACCACCTCTACCCCCTGGGCAGTCAACAGCTGCTGTTGACCTGGGTCCGCTTCAGGAGAGGTAAACACCACCGTTGCAGCTGCTTCGAGCTGCCACAGGTTGGCCTGAGGCGGAAGATTCAGGCGGCGGCTCATGACTACCCGGAGCGGGTTGTGGGCACTCTGCCCATGACTGGTCAGCCGGGGATTATCGTGGCGAACGGTATTGCCGCCGACCACGACCGCGTCGCAGGTAGACCGCAGCTGGTGGACCGCTGCTCGGGCCGTGGAACCCGTGACCCAGGTACTGTGGCCGCCGGTAGCCGCAATTTTGCCGTCCAGGGTCATGGCGTATTTCAGTAGCCCCAGGGGGCGCTGGCGGGTAACCCGCTGGATAAAAGCTTCGTTCAGGCGTTGGCAGGCCGTTTCGTCGACTCCCACTTCCACCTCAATCCCGGTCTGGCGCAGGCGCTGTATTCCTGTCCCGGATACCCTGGGGTCGGGGTCGACCATACCCACTACCACCCGTTTGACGCCGGCGCTGATCACGGCCTCGGTACAGGGGGGAGTGCGCCCAGTGTGGTTACAGGGTTCGAGGTTGACGTAAAGGGTGGCTCCCTGAGCCTTTGCCCCGGCCTGGGCCAGGGCAAACACCTCGGCGTGGGGCTGCCCGGCCCCGGGATGAAAGCCTTCGCCCACTACCAGGTTCTGGTTTAGAACAACGCACCCCACCATAGGATTAGGGGCGGTTTGGCCCGCAGCCAGGCAAGCCAGCTCCAAACAGCGGCGCATCCAGCGGGATTGGTCATCTTCGGGGGGCCGCAAGGCGAAAGGGAAGGGTAGGTCAGTCAAGGGAATCTCCTGGGTTAAACAGAGCTACGGGGCGGGGGGCTTGGGTTAGCCCTGGGGGCCACCGCTAACTCCGAGGGACCCGTGGGGTAGGGTAAACTAGGCCTATCCACTAGGTGAGTGTGAGCGAGTGAGTGTAATTCCTCCTGTCGATCTTACGGAGCAGTTTCAAACAATTCAATCTGATGTCAATGCTGCCGTGGCTGAGGTCCTAGCCTCTGGACAATACATCAATGGACCCATCGTCGAAACCTTTGCCCAAGCCTTTGGTGCCTATGTGGGCACAGAGCACTGCATCGCCTGCAACTCTGGCACCGATGCCCTGTACCTGGCTCTGCGGGCTTTGAACATTGGTCCTGGAGACGAGGTAATTACCTCGCCCTTTACATTTATTGCTACAGCGGAAGCCATTAGCGCCGTGGGGGCAACGCCGGTTTTTGTGGATATTGCCGCCGATACCTTCAACCTGGACGTGGCCAAAATTGAGGCGGCTATTGGCGATCGCACCCGAGCCATTATGCCAGTGCATCTGTTTGGTCGCCCCGTAGACATGGGGCCAGTGATGGATTTAGCCACCCGCTACGACCTGACCGTAATTGAAGACTGCGCCCAGGCCACTGGGGCCGAGTGGATGGGGCAGCAGGTGGGGCGGATTGGCCATGTCGGCTGTTTTAGCTTTTTCCCGACTAAAAATTTGGGGGGCTGCGGCGACGGCGGTGCCCTGACCACTAACGACGAATCCCTGGCCGCCACCGTCCGCATGCTGAGCGAGCACGGCAGCCGGGTAAAGTACCACCACGAGGCCATTGGCGTCAACAGCCGCCTTGACTCGGTGCAGGCCGCCATTTTAGCCATTAAACTTCGCCACCTCGATGCCTGGAACCAGCAGCGGGGGCAGGTCGCCGATCGCTACCACAGCCGGCTGGAGGCCGTGTCTGAGGTGGTGCGCCCGCTGCCCGTCACCTTTGGTCGCTCGGTGTGGAACCAGTACACCCTGCGCCTGTCCCAGGCTACCGCTGAGGGTCAGGAACGAAACCAGGTACAGCAGCTGATGCGTGAGGCGGGGGTGATTTGCATGGTCTACTATCCGCTGCCCCTGCACCTGCAGCCGGTCTACCGTTTCCTAGGCTATCAGCCCGGCGACCTGCCCGAGGCCGAGGCGGCGGCCCATCAGGTACTGTCCCTGCCCATGTTTCCAGAGCTGAGTGAAACTGCCCAGGAGCAGGTGGTGGAGACGCTAAAAGCTACCCTGGCCCAGGTGGGGCTAAAGGCTGCTCAGTATTGTTAGCCCATGGGGTTAGGTGGCTGGGTCAGACCTGGAGGGAAAATTTGACCCAGTTTGGTCAAGACTGTTTGTAGTTTTCTATACTATATTTAAGGTAGATTAACCCAGCTTAGGGGTTTTTGAGCGCCGTCTGCCGCTAGACCATTGGGCCTACTATCGGCAGCCGTTAGCCAGCGATATCCCCCTGCTTAGGGTCGCACCGTACCGTGACGTAAGGGGCAGTGACGCAGTGGCAGCAATAGATCCAGCTTTATTGGGCACCTACGATGCAGCGGCGATCGCCCGCCACTTTCGCTGGCGATGGGGCACCCTAGGCTGGCGAATTTTACAGATTTTGTGGTGGCTGGGCACCTTTGTGCTGGGCCTACAGCTGGATCACTGGCTCGGTCAGGAGAGCCAAAACCGCCCCCGCCGTGCCTCCCAGCTGCGCCAGGTCTTAACCAACCTGGGGCCAACCTTCATTAAGGTGGGCCAAGCCCTCTCTACCCGCCCCGACCTGGTGCGGCAGGATTTTCTCGATGAGCTGACCAAGCTGCAAGACCAGCTGCCCCCCTTCCCCACCGCCGAAGCGATGGCCATTGTTGAGGCGGAGCTGGACTACAGCCCTAAGGAAATTTTTAGCACTCTGTCGCCTTTGCCGGTGGCGGCGGCGAGTTTGGGCCAGGTGTATCGGGGCCGGCTGTTTTCTGGTGAAGAAGTAGCCGTCAAGGTGCAGCGGCCCAACCTGCGCCCGGTGCTGTGCCGCGACCTCTACCTGATGCGCTGGGCCGCGAGCTGGCTGGGAGCCTTTCTGCCCCTCAACCTGGGGCACGACCTTACCCTGATTGTGGATGAGTTTGGCACTAAGCTGTTTGAAGAAATTGACTACCTGAACGAGGGCCGCAACGCCGAGCGGTTTGCCGCCAACTTCAAAGATGACGCCACCATTAAGGTGCCGGCTATTTACTGGCCCTACTGCAGCCAGCGGGTGCTCACCCTGGAGTGGATTGAAGGCTGCAAGCTCACCGATATGGTGTCGCTTAAGAAGGACAACCTTGACCCCGATCGCCTGATCGAAATTGGCGTTACCGCCGGGCTGCGCCAGCTGCTAGAGTTTGGCTTTTTCCACGCCGACCCCCACCCGGGCAACCTGTTTGCCCTCGCCGATGGCCGCATGGCCTACATCGACTTCGGCATGATGGATCAGCTCGATCAGACTACCAAAGAGACTCTGGTAGATGCGGTGGTGCACCTGATCAACCAGGATTTTGACAGCCTGGGGCGAGATTTCGTCAAGCTGGGCTTTTTGACCCCCGACACCGACCTCGGCCCCATTGTGCCCGCCCTGAACCGGGTGCTAGGGGATGCCATCGGCTCCAAGGTCAGCGACTTCAACTTCAAAACCGTCACCGACCAGTTTTCGGAGTTGATGTATGAGTACCCGTTTCGGGTGCCCGCCAAGTTTGCCCTGATCATTCGCTCCCTGGTCACCCAGGAGGGGCTGGCCCTCAGCCTCAACCCCGACTTCAAGATTATCAATGTGGCCTACCCCTACGTGGCCCGCCGCCTGTTGCTGGGCGAGACTCCGGCCCTGCGGCAGCGGCTGTTGGAGGTACTGTTTCAAGATGGGCAGCTGCAGTGGGACCGGCTTGAGAATATGCTGGCGATCGCCCGCGGCGATACGGGCTTTGACCTACTGCCCACCGCTGGCCTGGGCCTCCGCTACCTGATGTCTGAAGAGGGCCTTCATCTGCGCCAGATGATTGTGCTGGCCCTGACAGAAGACGATCGCCTGCACACCCAGGAGGTGCAGCGGCTGTGGGCTTTAGTAAAAGACGACATCACCTTGGATCGGGTGCTGGGGGTCGCCTGGGGGGCGTTGACGAGCTATTCCCTGGAGCGGGCCGAGCAGCTGGTGCCGGCGGTGGGCAGTTTGCGCCAGGTGCTGCAACCGTAAAATTTGAGGCTAGGATTCGGGGCCAAGATTTGGTTACCCTTAAACCGATCGGCAGAGAAGCAGCTCTCCCCTATAATCAGGGGAAATAAACCATTGTTTCGTTGTCTTAAGCCTGTGTATCCACAACCGCCCTACGTTTTGTTTTTTGCTGGCTTTTTGGCTGCGGTGACTTCGGGCTATGCCTTTAGCACCGCGCTGCAGCAGTCTGTCGCCGAGTGGAACAGCAAACGCTCGACTCGGATCTTGGCTACCCTGCGGGGCCCCCAGCTACAGGTGCCGTTTTTTGGCATCTGCGCCGGGGTGTGCGTGTTTTTGGCCTCTGGTATTCAGCTATTTGGGTTTTCGGCCAAAGCTGCCTACGCCATGGGCGCCCCCATGACCCTGCTCTGCGGCCTGCTGATCTGGTCGCAGCTGGGCAAAATTTTGGCGCTGATCGAGGAAGGTGGTTCTAAAGCGCTAGATTTAGACGCCTTTTAGATGTCTTTTAGAGACTGGCGATCGCGGCTGAGGTGACTAAGGGTAGAGTGACGGTCACCTCCGTACCCGTGGCGGCGGCAGAGGTGATCATCAGTTGACCTTGATGGGCCTCAACAATGCGCTTGGTGATGGCTAACCCCAGGCCGCTTCCCGCCGCCTTGGTCGTAAAAAAAGGCTGAGTCAGCCGGGGCAGCACCTCGGGCGCAATCGGTTCGCCGTCATTGTGAATGCTGATTACCACCTGCCCCGCTGCGGGGGGCCGCACCACCCAGGTGATTGCTCCAGCGGCAGAGCAGGCCTCGCGGGCGTTGGTGACCAGGTTGATAAAAACCTGCTTGAGCTTGTCGCGATCGCCCCTAACCACAACGGGGTAGGGCAGAGTTCTGACCGTCAAAGGCGGCGGCGGATTAGCGTCGTCTGACTTTAGGGCGATCGCCAACTGCTGCACCAAGCCATTGATTTCAAGGGGTTCTAGAACCAGAACCGGGTCTCGCGAGTACATCAAAATGCCGTTGAGCAGCGTTTGCAGGCGCTCAGACTCTTCTAGAGCCAGGCTGAGGCGGGTTTGATACTGTTCTGGCAGCGCCAGCGACCGAAAGGAGTTGAGCCCCAGCAGCACCGTGGTCAGGGGGCTGCGTACCTCATGGACAATCATGACGGCTAGCTCACCAATTTCCGCCAATCGGGCCTGGGCAGCTTCAGAGGCTTTGCGATCGCGAATGTCGCGGGCCAGGGCCAGGCCATAGCGTTCACCACCTAGGTCCAATAGGCCCAGGCGCACCTCCACCGGAAAGCCAGTGCCGTCCTGGCGCTGGTGCCAGCCCTCTACCGTCTGGGGCATCCCCGGCCGCAGCTGCTGCCAAATGGCTTCAAAGTCAGCCTGACTGTGGGTGGTTTGAATATCGGTTACGGAGAGGCGCAGGAGTTGTTCGCGGCTGTAGCCCAAACTGTCGCAGGCGTTTTGGTTGACATCCTGAATGCGTCCGGCAGCGTCAACCACAAAAAAGGCGTCCACCGCCTGCTCGACCAGGGTGCGAAATCGAGTTTCGCTCTGCTTGCGGGTGGCCACGGCGGCGGTAATTTGCCCAAACATCTGTTCAAAAGCCGCAATCACGTCCCCCAGCTCATCGGCACGGGCGTAGGGCAGCGACGCAAAGGCCAGGGCCTGGGTGTCGCGATCGTCCCCGATGGCCCGACCCGCAGTCATTAAATCCTGCCGCAGCAGCATGATTGGCTGGATCAGCAGTCGCCGCAGCACCACCAAGGTGGCCCCGGTTACAAACACCGAAATAATCAGCACCAGCCAGGCAATGCGGCCAATAAAGGCAAAAAATTCCCGCTGTACCCCGGCGGCATCGTGGCGCACAATCAGCACGTAGCGATCGCGCAGGGGAGGCATATCCCAGGGGGCGTCGTAGCGCTGCTGGCGGCGGTAGTAGCGATCGGCCATCCAGCCCCGCTCGCTCTCGGCCAGGGTTAGCTGAGGGGCTTCGCCAAAGCTGCCCAGCTGGGTGCCATCCTGGTTGTAGATGGCACCACCTAAAATCACCTGGTTGGTTTGCAGCCCCTGGAGGTAGGCGACCAGCATCTCGTCTTCGAGTTCGGCCAGGGTGGCGGCATCGAGCCGCCCCAGCGCCTGGGCCGTAGACAGCGATCGCAGGTAGGTCAACAGCTCCCGCTCGCGCCGCATCACCGAGGGCACCAGGATCACCGCCTCGATCACAACAATGCTCAAAAATACCCAGTAGGCAATGCGTTTAGAGAGCCTGGCTGACAAAAATTCGCCCATGGATTGCAGCTTCGGCCCCAGCCAAATCATCTCCTGACCATTCTAAATGTGGCTCTACTAGAGATTTTTTTTGATTTTTTGAGCACAATACTAGCATTCGCGACGCGGCAGACCCTGCGACTGCCAACCGTCGTTATTTAATAGTGATGATCGCACCCTGAGAGACAGATACCCATGGGGCCCTCTGACCATCTACCTGATTCCTCTACTCCTCAGTCTGAACCCCAGCCTGACCCTCAGTCCGCTGAGGCTGTTTTGCGGTTCCTGGGCCATGATCTGGAGGCGCTGCGCCATCAGGTGACTGGCTACCTGGCCGACGACATTGCCCATCTCCAGGCCAAAAAGCAGCGGCTCATGGCCGACATTGAGGCCCTGGAGGGCGACTATGAAACCCTGCAGAGCCAGCATCAACAGCTGCAAACCACCTACGTCGAAGGCCTCTCCCAGCAGCAAATTGCCCAGCAGCAGGCCTGGGCCAAGCGCCTGGCCATCGCCCTGGCCACCCACCTGCAGGGGCGGTTAGAGACCGCCCTGGCTACCGCTCACCCCAATGCCCTTGCTTCGGCCCCCCAGGCGGAAAACTCTCCCCTACTCACCGCCAGCCAGGGCTTGGCCGCCCTCGATGCCACCCTCCAGAACACCCTGGCCTCACTGCAGCAGGATTTAACCAGCTACCACAGCAACCTCTCCCAGCAGATCAACCGCATGCAGAGCGTAGAGCAGCAGGGGGAGGCGATTCTAGAGGCTTTGGTGGCTCGGCTCAGCCAGCAGCTGCAGGGTCAAATGGCGCCTCCCCCTGCTGCCCGCAA
>DASQNN010000419.1:0-6738 GCA_035644955.1 Nodosilinea sp.
ACAGGGCGCCGATCTGTCGGATGTCAACCTCTGCGAGGCCAACCTGTGCGGCGCTAATTTAGACGCTGCCGATACCAGTGAGTGCGTGTTAACGGGGGCAACGATGCCGCCCGGCAACGTTCACGACTAGCGTTGAGGCTATTTCCTCAAAAGCGAGGGCTGGCCTTGAGTTTCCTAAAGGTTCAACCGCTCAGCAGGGCTTCGACAAACTCGTAGCTAGAGAAGGGGCGCAAATCCTCAATGCCTTCACCCGCGCCAATAAAGCGAATGGGCAGACCTAACTGCTCGACCACCGCCAGGGCCACACCGCCTTTGGCGGTACCGTCGAGCTTGGTGAGCACCACGCCGCTGAGGTTGGCGGCTTCGGCAAAGACTTCGGCCTGGCGCAGACCGTTTTGGCCCAGGGTGGCATCGAGCACCAGCAGGGCTTCCACCTGGGCCTCGGGAGCTTTTTTGTCGACAATGCGGCGAATTTTGGCCAGCTCGTCCATTAGGTTCTTTTTGTTTTGCAGGCGGCCGGCGGTATCGACCAGCAGCAGCTCGATGTGGCGAGACTTGGCAGCGGCGATCGCATCGTAGACCACCGCCGCCGGGTCGGTGTTTTGCCCTGGGTTGGCAATCACCTCTACATCGCTGCGGGCGCCCCAGGTTTTGACCTGCTCGACGGCGGCGGCGCGGAAGGTGTCGGCGGCGGCGATCAGCGTGGGGTAGCCCGACTTTTTGGCAATGTGGGCCAGCTTGCCGATGGTGGTGGTTTTGCCCGCGCCGTTGACCCCGGTCATCAGCCAGATGCTAAAGCCGCCCTTTTCTGGCGTAAAGGTGAGGTTGTGGGAGTCGATCAGGGGGGCGTCGAGCATGTCCCGCAGAATGGATTTTAGGTAGGCGATCGCCTGGTCGGGGGGCAGCACCTCCTGGCGCATGCGCGCTTGCAGGGCCTCAATCACTTTGTCGGTGGCGGCTACACCCACATCGGCCTGCAGCAGCAGGGCTTCGATTTCCATCACCGCGTCGTCGTTGAGCGGCCCCTGGCCGACGATGGCCTTGAGCTGGTTGACCAGGCTGAGGCGGGTTTTATTTAGCCCCTGGCGCAGCTTGTTGAGCCAGGTAATTTCTTCAGCCGAAATGTCGTCGGGTCGTCGCCCCTGGGCGGCCAGCACCTCCGCCGACCAGAGAAAGGCTTCGTCGAGATTGATGTCGGGCAGGACGGGGGCGGGGGGAGCAGCGGCAGCAACGGCAGCTGGCTCGGGCTCGGGTTCTGCGATCGCCGTGGCCTCTAGCTGGGCCAACCGCTGCAGGCGTTCTTCCTCAGCCTGGGCCCAAAAGGGCCGAGGGGTGACCGGTTCAGGCTCAGGGATCGCCTCCGGCTCAGCGCCAGGTACGTCGGCTGTAGCGGCGGAGACTGCGGTTTCGCTAGGAACTTCGGCGGGGGAGTCTACCGTGGCGCTGGTGTCCGCAGATTCTGGAATAGTCGATTCTGGAATGGCCACCACCGTCTCAGCTTCAGGGGCTACCACTGGTTCTGTAACCTCGGCCTCAACCACTGGCTCACTGGCTACAGGCACGTCGGCTGCTGCCGCCGGCTCCTCCACCGCTTCAGCGGGCTCTGCTTCGACCGTCGCCTCTTCCGATTTGGCTTCGGCCTGCTGTTTTTGAATATTTTGGTAGGCCGCCTTGGCCCACTTCAGATAGTCCTCCGACGACAGCTGGGGACTGGCGGGGGTGGTTGCCTGGGCCGGTTTCGGGGCTTTTGCCTCAGCGGCTTTAGCTTCAGCATCGGCGCTGTCAGACTTGTCAAAACTGCGCTGAAACCAGTTGAACCCAGCCATATCAGAGCTACCTTGTGGACGTTGTTACTGTTTTTAATACTAAAGCGTTGTGCCCACCAACTGGCGATCGGGTAACCAGGCAATAAAAAGCTGGTGGGCAATGCCCACCCTACCGCTTAACCAAACTTCAGCAGGCTCAACCGGTAGCCACCTACCTACATCCCTACACCACCGGGCTATCGGCTGCCACGCTCACCTCACCCTCATCCCCTCGGTTTACCACTCGGCGCAGCACGCCATTGATAAAGCGGTAGCCGTCGTCGTCGCTGTAGCGCTTGGCCAGCTCCACCGCTTCGTTGATCGCCACTCGGTCGGGGGTGCCCAGGTAGTTCATTTCAACCACGGCCAGGCGCAAAATATCGCGATCGATGCGGGGAAGGCGCTTCAGGTTCCAGGCGACCATGGCTTCGTCGAGAATGCGATCGACCTGGGCCTGGTGCTTGGCGGTGTTGGTGAGCAGCTCCAGGGCAAAGGCTTCGATCTCAGACTGGTTGCTGAGGCGAATAAACTCGGGCAGCTCGACCGCATGGGCCAGCCGATTGATAGCGGTTTGGGTAAGGGCGATCGCCTCTTCGACCATCGCCCGTCCCTTTTCGACATCGCTGGCGCGAGTGCCGCTGTCAACCAGGTGCTGATTGCCCTGCTTGAGTTCGTCAGAGGCGGTTTCAAGGGCGTCTTTGGCCTCGGCGGTGAGGGTTTGAATGGCCGCCAGCAGCAATTTTTCAAAGTCTTGCGATCCTAGGGCTTGGGGCGCGAGTCTTCCGGGTTTATCAGAAAGCTGGCTGAGGCCCAGTAGGGCCAACTCGCGGGCCATACGGCGAGCTTGCATAGTCGATAATCTCCCAGAAGCGGCGGTGCAAAGGTCTACCCAGGGCAAAACTGGCCCGGCGCAAGTTTTACGCACACCGACGGCCAATTTACCTTAGGGCTAGAACCAGGCTATATCTTAGCAATCTTCGTCTACCGGCAAGACGGAAAGTTGCTGGGGATACTCTCGGTCGAGAGCGATCTCGGGGGCCAGTTCAACCCCGCCCTGCCCCAGAGAAATGGGAGCCTGTCCCTCGTCCACCGACACAATGCGATCGGAGGGTACTGCCGAGGCCAGGTTAGGGCCAACGATGCCGCCGGAGAGCAGCACCTTAAAGGCATCCTCAATGGAAATAGCTAGATTTACCACATCGCTTTCGGGCACGATGGCGTACCAGCCGCTGGTGGGGTTGGGGGTGGTGGGTACAAACACGCTCAGCATCTTAGTTGCGCTGGGGGCCGCAGCGGCGGTCATGGCACCGGTGACAAAGGCGATCGCCCAAACGCCCTTGCGGGGGTATTCCACCAGGACTACTTTGCGAAAGCGAGTGCTGGAGTCTTGGAAGACGGTCTGGAGCAGCTGTTGCAGGGTTTTGTACACCGACCCGGCGAGCGGAATCGACTGCACCACCTTTTCGCCCACATCCAGCAGCCAGCGCCCGGCAATATTGCGGGCCATCAAACCAATGATCAAAATCGCCAGCAGGGGTACCGATAGACCAATCATCAGGTTGATGAAATTGACCAGCACCGGGTTGAGGCCGTCAAAGGGAGTGAGCTGCTTTGGAAAGCGAGTCAGCAACCGCACCACCCAGCCCGAAATAGTGATCGTCAGCCAAATAGTAGTAGCCAACGGAATAACCACCAGCAGACCGGCGATTAAATCGTTTTTGAGGTCTTGCTTAATCTTTTGAAGCACAGGCGGCTCGGGGTGATCTGGGCTCGAAAGCGGCGGATTGTTCAGAGTAGACGAACCGTTTAAGTCCATAATCCCAAAATATCGTCTAGGGATGGGGCGAAGCTACGAAGGCAGAACGGCAGGCTGAGCAAACGTATGGCGAGACTTGATAACGAGCTTATTGAGGATATGGGCAGCCAAAACACCTAAACTGCAACGGTCTTACAATACATTGTAAACATTTGTATAGGAAACCGGGTAGTAAAGAACAGCTCCGCGATTAGATTCTGCCCCTACAGCTAGCCTTTCTACCCCTATCCTAAAACAAATAGGTAGCGAGGCTAACAGAACGGGGAGAAGGGAGCGGGGCTCGGGTGCAGGGTTTACGGTTCTAAAGCCGACCTAAGACCCTGCACCTGAGACCCCAACTCCTGGCCCTAGGCTACCCCCAGCATGTAGCGGGCCAGGTTGAGGTAGAGCAACACCCCCAGCACATCCACAATGGTGGTGATAAACGGGGCCGACATCAGGGCCGGGTCAAACCCAAACCTTTCAAACAAAATGGGCAGTCCGCCTCCGGCTGTAGACGCCAGAATGGAGATGGCCACCAGGCTAATGCCTACGGTCATGGCGACGAGTAAGTTCCCCTGGAGCACATAGGCCCACACGGTGACGACGGCCCCCAGCATGAGGCCGAGCACAGTACCGGCGATCGCTTCTCGCCGAATCACTGAGAGCGCCTGCTTAGAGCTAATTTCTTGGGTGTTGAGGCCGCGAATGACTACCGTAGACGACTGCGCCCCCACGTTGCCGCCGCTGCCAATCAGCAGCGGTATAAAGGCGGCCAGGGCCACCACCTGCTGCAAGATATCTTCCTGGCTGCGAATGACTGCGGTGGTGGCGGTGTTGGTGACCAGCAGCACCGAGAGCCACACCACCCGCTTGCGGGCTACATCAAACAGGTTTGCCTGAAAATAGCTGTCGCCGCCGCTCTGCACGCCGCCCAAGGCGTAGATGTCTTCGGTAGTTTCGGCCTCAATCACGTCGATCAGGTCGTCGACGGTGATGATGCCCACCAGCCGCTCTTCGGTATCGACCACGGGCACCGCCAAAAAGTCGTAGCGCTGCACCAGGCGGGCCACTTCTTCCTGGTCGGTGTCGGTGCGCACCGAAATCACCTCGCGGGTCATCAGGTCGCCGATGGTTTGCTCGGGCTGGCCGGTAACCAGGTGCCGCAGCGAGAGAATGCCGGTCATGCGCCGGGCGGCATCGGTGACAAACAGGTAATAGATGGTTTCACTGACAAAGGCGCGGCTGCGAATGTAGTCGAGGGCGCGCAAAACCGTCCAGCCTTCTTTGAGGGCCACATACTCTGGCGTCATAATCCGCCCGGCGGTGCCCGCCTCGTAGCCCAGCAGCTGGGCGGTGGCCTCGCGCTCCTGGGGGCTGAGTTGAGATAGCAGGCTGCGGACAAATTTGGCGGGCAGCTCGTCGAACAGTCGGGCCCGGTCGTCGGGCGACATTTTGTCGACAATGTCGAGCACGTCCTGGCGCTTGAAGTCTTCGATCAGGGCCTGCTGCACGCTGGTGTCGAGGTTCTCGTAGACCTCGATCGCCTCCCCTTTGCCCAGCAGCCGAAAGGCGATCGCCTGCATGGCCTCGGGCAGCTCTTCAATCGCTTCGGCAATATCCGCAGGCTGCACCGGCACCAGCAGCGCTTTGGCCCCTGGCAAATTGCCCTGCTCAAGCAGAACTTGCAGCTGCGATCGCACCAGCTCTTGCAGCTCCCTGCGATCGACAGTGAAGGTAGTCGGTGTGTTCTGCGCCTCGGTCAACGGTTGCGCCCCGGCTATACAACTGCCACTAGTCTAGTGGCCCCTGGCCTCCCAGAGAAACCAAATTGTAGGTATTATTCCCCGAACTGCGGTAAAAGACTAGACCAACGCCGCAATAGCCCCGGTTTGGCCGGTTCAGAAGCACGCTCTCAAGCGGGGGCCACTAGACTAGCCAACGGCCTATTGACCGGCGGCATAATGGGAGCAGGCTGTTTTACAGAGTAGACCCCACCATGGAACTCCCCCGGGCCGCCAATGAGGTTATTGACGGGCGCTACCGCATTTTGCAACCTCTGGGTCAGGGCAGCAGTGGCACCACCTATGCCGCTGAAGTGCTGGGAAGTGGCCACACCATTGCCCTCAAAGAACTCTCCCTGCGCGGCCTGCAAGACTGGAAAAAAATCGAGCTGTTCGAGCGCGAAGCCCGCATTCTTAAAACCCTTAACCACCCGGCTATCCCGCAGTACATCGACTTTTTTCAGGTCGATACCGCCGACAATCGCTGGTTTTACCTGGCCCAAGACCTGGCTGAGGGCACTTCCCTGGCCGACTGGGTCGAAGGCGGTGGTCGGGTCGATGAGGCCGAGGCCCGCCGCATCGCTACCGAAGTTCTTAAGGTGTTGGTATACCTCCACGGCCTCAACCCGCCGGTTGTTCACCGCGACATCAAACCCCAAAACCTTATTCGCCGCGACGATGGCCATATTTACCTGGTCGATTTTGGCGCGGTGCAAACTGTCTACCGCGACAGCCTCCGCCAGGGCAGCACGGTGGTTGGCACCTACGGCTACATGGCTCCCGAGCAGTTTCGCGGCCAGGCCGTGCCCGCCACCGACCTCTACAGTTTGGGGGCAACCCTGCTGTTTTTGCTCACCCACCAGTCGCCCGCCGACCTGCCTCAGGAGCGGCTGCGGATCAACTTTCGCCCCTACGTGGCGGTGTCTGCCGCCTTTGCCGACTGGCTCGACCGGCTGATCGACCCGCTGGTCGAAGACCGCTTTGCCTCGGCCCCAGTGGCCCTCGCGGCGCTGACCCAGCCCACTCCAAGGGCATATCCGCGAGCCCTGGCCTCTCGCCCCCCGGCGGGTACCCGCGTGCAGGTGCAACGGTCTCCGAGCGAGCTAACCATTCATATTCCACCGCCGGGGCTGCGGGGCGAAACCGTTGGCATTGGCCTATTTGGTCTAGCCTGGAACGGCTTTGTGCTGATCTGGACGATTGGGGCCGTTACCGGGGGCGGCTCGCTGCTGTTTGGCCTGATTGCCATCCCCTTTTGGATTGTCGGCTTCGGCATGGTTGCCGGGGTGGCCAATGCCCTGTTGGCCCACGTGCAGCTGCGCATCGATCGCGATCGCTTTTCTTTAACCCGCCG
>DASQNN010000420.1:0-14159 GCA_035644955.1 Nodosilinea sp.
GGCAAATAGCAGACCTATTATTTGAAGACTGGTCAATCTAGACGAGGCCACACCAACTACCGCTATAGGTGTCGTGGTTCCTACGGCCCCCACCATGTTTAACCACGCCGTTGCCAAAAACCTCTCACCACGGGGGCAGCACAGTACATCCATCCTCAAAATACAGCCGAAACCTACGCTGAGCCCATCTAATGTCACCCTAGACGATTACACCTAGCGGGGGGCGCAGCGAATGGCATGAGCTATTCAACGAGAGGTTAGCCGCTGATTCTCCTTACACCGGGTGAAAGAAAAACGACGCTCCTAAAATCACGAAGGTTGACAGCAACAGCACTCCCTCCAGCCAGTTCGATCGCCCGTCGAGGCTGATCAGGTTGGCAAACAGCACCGCGATCACCACCGCGATCACCTCAAACAGGCCAAAATTGAGATCCATGGGCTGGCCGATGAAGTAGCCGATAATCACCAAAATGGGGGCCACCAGCAGCGCCACCAGCAGGCTCGACCCCATCGAGATCGACACGGCCAAGTCCATGTTGTCTTTCATCGCCACTCGCACAGCGGTGACGTACTCTGCCGCGCCGCCCACCAGAGGCAGCAAAATTACGCCGGTAAACAGCGCCGTAAACCCGAGGCTATTGGCCGCCTCTTCTACCGCGCCCACAAAAATTTCAGACTCGATCGCAACGCCAACCGTGGCGGCAAACAGCACCCCGACCCATAGCCACACATTGGGCTTTTCGTGCTCACTGTGGGCTTCACCATCCAGGTCGGTGACCCCCACATCGTAGAGGTAGCTGTGGGTTTTGAGGGAGAACAGCAGAGTGAGGCCGTAGACCAAAATCATCACTACCGCCACCGTAAGCGACAGCTGGCGAATGGTTGTGGGTTCAACAATATTGCTGGTGTTGATCACCATGGCGGGCAGCACGATCGCCACCACGGCCAGGCTCATGGTCGAGCCGTTGATGCGGGCCACGGTTTGGTTGAAACTCTGCTCTTTGTAGCGCAGCCCCCCCGCCAGCATAGACAACCCCATCACCAGCAGCAGGTTGGCCAAAATCGACCCGGTAATGCTGGCCTTGACAATATCAATCAGCCCCGCCTTTAGGGCCACCAGGGCAATAATCAGCTCCGTGGCGTTGCCAAAGACGGCATTGATTAACCCACCAATGGTGGGGCCAGTGACCACCGCCAGCTCCTCGGTGGCCGTGCTGAGCCAGATTGCCAGGGGCACGATCGCCAAGGCCGATAGGCCAAAGACGCTCAAAGCGCCCCACTCTAGCCGTTCCGCCAAAATTGAAATGGGGATGAAGAGCAGCAGCCCCAGGGAGATGATATTTTTCGTTGACATAAATGACCAGCCAAAGGGACAGGTGGGCAATGGAGAAGCGATATTACCCCCGTGCAGCCCAGCGCTGCTGCGGTGTAACCCTCTTTCGTCAGATTATTCTCTGCTGACTTAGCATTCTACGCAATCCTCGCCCATTGTTCCCTACCCCGTCGTCAGCAGCTGCATCATTTGCTCCTGGCTCAGCACGTTGCCCACCACCCGCCGCACCGGCTCGGGCGATACCTGAATCAGGGTTGGGGTGGCCGAGATGTGGGCCGCTTCGGCCTCATCGGGGTGGGTAATCACGTCGATGACCTGAAGGGTGTAGGCATTGGGCAGGGTCGACTCTAGGGCGGTGTACAAAAAGCGCAGCATTTTCTCGGTGGCGACGGTATCCACCCCTCTGACAAATAGCTTAAAGCTGTGGGGCTGGGGCAGTGAGCCAAAAATATCGGGAGCCACAGGCAAAGGCTCGTCTGCCGTTTTAGCGACCTGCTCCACGCGAATAATGAGATCGTGGCATTCCCACAGCTGCGGAAAAGTGGGCCGATAGGACTCGATCAGCGCCACCGAACATTCTTCGGCGCTGCTGTAATTGGGCTGCCATTGCAGGCTACCAAGGTTAAATAGAGCGTTGAGCAAGGGCTGAAACCGCAGCGCCCGGGGATAGGCCTCGGCCACCGTAACCGGGGCCTGGGTGGTGGAATCAACCCAGCGATCGACGGTGGCGGTAAAGCAGGGCAGCAAAAAATAGGGCGGCTCGACCAGCCCCAGGTGGGTTTGCAGGGCCGCGCACAGGTCTAGGTGCCAGTGGGCTCGCTTTTGCTCGTCTAGGCAGTAGACACAGTCGCCCCCAGGGGTAAACAGGGCAATGCCCTTAAAGCTGAAGGCAACTGGGTCAACCATCGGAGGCTTAGACACGCCCCCGCAGCATTTGGGCCATTTCGTTTTGCTTGGGCGACATTTCCAGCGCGGTCTCTTCGGTAATGCGGCCCGACTCGTAGAGGGCGTAGAGCGACTGGTTCATGGTACACATGCCGTCGAAGGTACATTTGGGAATCAGCGCTTCGACTTCGTCGAGCTGGCCCCGCAAAATGTAGTCTTTGATGGCGTCAGTGTTGATCAGGATGTCGTGGAAGGCGGCCCGCTTGCCGTCGGTGGTGCGGCAGAGCCCCTGGGCAATCACCGCCACCAGCGACTCCGCCAGGGAGACCCGCACGGGCGCCTGCTGCTCGGGTTCGTAGAGGTTGAGAATCCGCTCTACGGTTTTGACGGCGCTGTTGGTGTGCAGGGTACCCATGACCAGGTGACCGGTTTGGGCGGCTTTGAGGGCGGTGTTGACGGTTTCTTTGTCCCGCATTTCACCGACCAGGATGATGTCGGGGTCTTCCCGCAGGGAGGCCTTGAGGGCGTTGTCGAACTTTTGGGTGTGCATGCCCACCTCCCGCTGTTTGATCAGCGATCGCCTGCTCGTGTGCACAAATTCCACCGGGTCTTCGATGGTGATGATGTTTTTGGGCATCTCGGTGTTGACGTAGTCAATCATCGCCGCCATGGTGGTCGATTTACCTGAACCCGTAGGCCCAGTCACCAGCACCAAGCCCTTGTGGTAGTGGCACACATCGCGGAAAATTGGCGCGAACCCCAGCTGGTCGAGGGTGAGAATTTTCACCGGAATCAGACGCAGCACCATGGCCGGGCCGCGCAGCGAATCAAAGATGTTGATCCGGATGCGGGTGAAGTCGTACTGGGCGGCTCCGTCAAAGTCCATGGTTTGGCGAAACTCTTGGATCTCGTCAGGCTTGAGGATTTCTTCGAGCCAGCCGTAGAAGGTGGCCTCGTCGGTGGCGGGGTACTCGGTGGTTGAAATGTCGCCGCGATCGCGGAACCGAGGGATTTCTCCCACCCCCAGGTGAACGTCAGAAAAGCCTTTGTCGAAGGCCTCGCGCACAATTTTTTCCAGGGTGAGACCGCCGGTGACCTTGAGGGTTTCTGCTGCCTTGGGCATAGGGGGCGGCGACGCTGGGCGATGGCGAACCTGTCCGGCTGCTGGAGCTGCCTGGGCGGTGGCCGCTGGAACTGCCTGAGCGGCGGTTGCCGGAGCTGCCTGAACCCGAGCGGCCGGAGCCGGAGCCGGGGGAGGAGCCGCCTGGTGCTGACCGGCTGCCTGGGCTGCCGCCTGCCCCGCCGCTCGGGCAGCGGCCTGGGCCCTTGCCTGGGCCGACGCCTGAGCCTGGGCCGCAGTCTGGGGGGGACGAGGGGGCGGGGGTGGAGCGGGCTGGGCCGCGGGGGCGTTGGGTAACTCAGCCATAAAAGGATTCTCCATGATGGACTCGACAGCGATAGGTACAACAACCGGGCAAAGGCAGTGCGGCTACCCGTGGAATACAGTCAGGTTGCCCACATTAGGCACAGAAGTTAGCCAGACCGTGAATTCCGGCTATACCCCCGGCAGCCCATGAACAGGAACGGTCTTGATCGGGCTGGTTATAACCCCTGAGTATACGCCATGTCTTTAATTAGCTCATCAACGTGCGCCCCAGCAGGTGGCCGTGAGTAAACACCGATCGCATCAAGGCCAGGCGCACCGGGTTAGGGGCGCGGCCAAACAGCCCCACCATCGATTGCACCACCTCAGGCAGCGCCAGGCTATCGGTCAAAAAGCCAGCCCAGTCGTCGGTGGGCAGGCTAAAGAAGGCGTTGAAAAACTGGTGCAGCTGCGGCACATCAAAGGCCATGAGATTCTCTAGGCCAAAGAGATAGAGGTAATGCTTACGCACGCGATCGCTCGGCCACAGCGCCTCCCAGGCCTGACTGGCGGCCTGGGTCGGGGTGGTCTGGGGGTTGTCCAGGGCGGCGGCGATCGCTGCCGCCAGCCCCGGCCCCCGCCGCAGCAGTGCCCCCACCATGTAGCCCGAGGCCGGGTGTACCATACTCGCCGCGCCGCCAAATCCCACCACCCGCTGGTCAAAGTCGGGCAGGGGCTGGTTCATGGGAAAGAGGCAGCGCTCCACGTGGTGAATGTCGCTGACCTCAATACCGCGGTGGCGCAGGCGCTGGTGTAGCCGCTGGTCCAGGGTCTCCAAAGCAACCGCTGGGTGATGAGCCAGGGAGGTTTCTTCGACGAAGTAGACGCCGTCGCCCAGGTCCATCGCGTAGAGAAAGGTGGGCGGCTCACGGCGCTGGGCCGGGGTGAGGTAGTCGTCGCGAAAATCCATCAGCACCATCTGCTGAGGATTGGTGGGGGGCTCAGAAAACCGCCCCACGATGCCGTAGGCCGCCTGAAACGCTAGTTCTGGCGCCGCCGGACGCTTCACCAGGGCCGACTGGTGCCCCGTGGCGTCTACCACTAGTCGGGCGGTGAGAGCTTCACCAGCCGCCGTCGTCACCTGGGTATGGGTGGCAAAATGCTCTACGTGGGCGGCCTGGCCCTGGTGCCAGGTCACCTGGTGCTTTTCGGCCTGGGTGAGCCAGTGGGTTTGCAGATGGTCTCTGTCGAGCAGCCCATACTCGCGGTGCAGCGGCACCACGCCGCTGTTGACGTGCATCACACAGTCTTTCCAGCGATGCTCTAGAAACGATACGAGGCCCAAATCTTCTAGCTCGTCGACCCAAATACCGTAGGTGTTGGGCCAGGGGTGCGCTGGGTCGGCCAGGGACAAACCCTGCACCGCCAACCCCAGTTCTCCTAGGGCTGCCGCCAGCGATAGCCCCGCTGGCCCTGCGCCAATGACCAACACATCCTGCATGAACTGCCCGCTACCTCGCTTGTTGTAAAGCCCTATCTTACAAAGATTGGGGTCCATCGTAGGAACGCGATCGCGGCGTCCCTGCTATGAAGGATGGGGTCAGTGTATTATTCAAAGGCAATTTACCCTAGGGTTTGGGCCAATGGCTAACCTTGCAACCAATCCTAACCTGCTGGCTACGGTGGTGGGCATTGTGGCCCTGGCCTTAGCTCCCCTGGCGTTTTTGCTCTGGTTTTTCTACACCCGCGACAAGCTCAACCCCGAGCCGCGAGGGCTGGTGCTCAAGATTTTTGGCCTGGGACTGCTGGCCTTTATACCGGTATTTTTGGTGCGCCAGTTCGTACCGCTGCCCGCCTGGCTGATGGCGGTGGTGGTGGTACCTGTGCTGGCCGAACTGGCCAAGTTTTGCGTGGTCAGGGCGGGCGTCTACAACCACCCCGAGTTTGACGAACCCGTAGACGGCATTATCTTTGCTGCCGCCGCCGCCTTGGGCTTTGCCACCCTGGAGGTAATTGGCTCTATGCTCTACGCCTACTTTAATGTGGCCAGCCTGGGGGTGCCCGGCGCAGCGGTCAACGGGGCGGCCTGGGTTGCAGTACTCAACATGTTTGCCCTGCGGGGCCTCCTGGTGGCGCCGGGGCATGCCCTCTGGTCGTCGCTCTGGGGCTACGCCCTGGGGTTGGCCAAGTTTTCTGCCGCTGGCCGGGGCGGGGGGCTGGTGCGCAACGGGCTGCTGGCGGCAATGCTTTCCCACGCGGCCTTTAACGGGCTGGCCCTGGAGTCGAGCTGGTGGCTCAACCGGGTGGGCCTGGTGCTGATCATCGCCGTGCTGTGGGTGGTGGTGATGCGCTGCCTGCGCTACGCCCTGGCCCTAACGCCAGAAAACTGAGCATCCAAGCTGCGAGCATAGGTGATGTTGGGAAAACCCTTTTTCTGGTGGTGGGCAGTGCCCACCCTACCGTGGCTGCGATCGCTAGATTGCAGCCGATACCAAATCCGAATCACCCAGCTCCAAGCCTATAAAGGCCAAACTGTAGGGGCAAACGGTCGTTTGCCCTGCCCAATAGGGAGCATTTGCCCTGCCCAATAGAGGGGTAACTGAACAGAATCTAGTGTGAAATCTTTCTCGGCAATTTCTCAATACTGCATCAGCACCGTAACAGGCCCATCGGGCAGCTTGGCCCGCCCCTCTAGCCCCACCAGCTCAATCACAAAGCCAAACCCTGCCACGGTGCAGCCGGTTTGCTCCACCAGCTTAGCGGTGGCGGCGGCGGTGCCCCCCGTGGCGATCAGGTCGTCGACAATCAGCACCCGACTGCCCGGTGGAAAGGCGTCCTGGTGCAGTTCCAGCGTATCGCTGCCGTATTCCAGGGCGTAGCTGGCGGTGTGCACGGCGGCGGGTAGCTTGCCGGGCTTGCGCACCGGGGCAAACCCGATGCCCAGCTTGTAGGCCAGGGGCATGCCAAAAATAAACCCCCGCGACTCAATGCCCACAATGTAGTCGGGGCGGTGCTCGGCCACCTGCTCGGCGAACAGATCAATGCTGTACTGCATGGCGGTGGGGTTGCCCAGCAGCGGCGTAATGTCGCGGAACAAAATGCCGGGTTTGGGGAAGTCGGGAATGTCGCGAATGTGGGCTTTGAGATCCATCGGGGTACGGGGTTAAGGGCGTTGCTATGGTATCAGCGTTTTGTGGTCGAAAAATTGTCAAACCAGCCGCGTTTCCAAAAGAAGTAGATTTGCAGAACGGCAATGATCGCCATCACCGCCAGGCAGACGACGTAGCCCCAGTACCATCCCAGCTCGGGCATATTGAAGGGCGATCGCTCGGTGTCGAAGTTCATGCCGTAGACCCCGGCGATAAAGGTAAGGGGAATAAAAATCGAGGAGATCACCGTCAGCAGCTTCATCACCTCGTTCATGCGGTTGTTGATGGAAGACAGGTACACATCCATCAGGCTGGAGGCAATTTCGCGGTAGTTTTCGATGATGTCAACCACCTGCACAATGTGGTCGTAGACGTCTTGCAGGTGGACCCGCACCTCCTGGCTAATCAGCTCGTCGCTGTCGCGGATGAGGCTGTTGATCACGCTGCGCTGGGGCCAGATGTAGCGGCGCAGGGTCATCAGCCCCCGGCGCATGCGGTGAATTTTTTCGATGGTGGCTCTGGTGGGGTTTTCGACCACTTCTTCTTCCAGATCTTCCAGGGTTTCGCCGATCACCTCCAGCACCGGGAAAAAGCTGTCAACGATGGTGTCGAGCAGAGCGTAGGCCAGGTAGGCGGCGTTTTGGCGGCGAATGGTGCCGGTGCCCCGGCGAATGCGATCGCGCACCGGACCAAAGGAATCCCACTCGGGTTCTTCTTGAAAGGTGATCAAAAACCCCTGTCCCAGCACAAAGCTAACCTGCTCGCTGCCCACCCCAGTGCCCGTAGGCTTGGGCCGCACCATTTGCATAATGATTAGAATCTTGTCGTCGTAAAAGTCAATTTTGGGCCGGTGGGGCACGTTGACAATATCTTCAAGCAGCAGCGGATGCAGGCCAAAGGTCTGGCCCATGTCGATCAGGGTTTTCTCAGTGCCCAGCCCCCGGGCATCGAGCCAGGTAACGCTATCGCTTGATCCCAGGGCGGAGCACTCCTGGGGATGGTCGATGGTGGCGGTGCGCACGGCATCGGGGCCGTAGTCGATTAAAAATAGCTCCGTGGGAAGGGCATCGTCGGGAATGCTCAGGGTGCCGGGGAGACTGCCAGGGGGAGAATAGGTTAAGTCAAATAGCTCGTCGTCGTCATCGTCGTCGTGGTTCAGGTCGTTTGGGGCGCGGTGAATCCCTTGGGGCTCTAGCCCATGGGTATTGGGGGCCTCTGCCCCAGCACGACTGGTCTGTAGGCGTGGCGGTACCGGTGCACCGGCAGCTGGATCGTGTTTTCGCCGCGACATACCCTTACTCCCATGGCCGTCAAATTATTCTCTCCTCAAGCATAAGGGGGCGCAGCCATGGCTGCGCCCCCTTATGTTAAGCATTTAGCTGGATGGGCGTTTGGCAGACTACATCATGCCCATGCCGCCCATGCCGCCCATGCCGCCCATGCCACCCATGCCGCCCATACCGCCCATGCCACCCATGCCGCCCATGCCGGGGTCGCCAGCGGGAGCGGGAGGCTCAGGAATCTCGGCCACTAGGGCTTCGGTGGTCAGCACCATGCCTGCGATCGAGGCGGCGTCTTGCAGCCCAGAGCGCACTACCTTGGCGGGGTCGATGATACCGGCCTGAATCAGGTCTTCGTAAGCACCAGTGAGGGCGTTGTAGCCCATGGGAAAGTCCATCGCCTTCACCTTTTCGACAATCACTGTCCCTTCCTGGCCGGCGTTGTCGGCGATCTGTCGCAGGGGTGCTTCCACCGCCCGCATGACAATATCAACCCCGATCGCTTCTTCGGCACTGAGGGAGGCTTTGAGGGCTTCCAGCTTGGGGGCCAGGTGCAGCAGGGTGGCACCACCGCCGGGGACGATGCCTTCTTCTACCGCAGCCTTGGTGGCGCTGAGGGCGTCATCAATGCGCAGCTTGCGGTCTTTGAGTTCGGTTTCGGTGGCGGCCCCAACCTTGATCACGGCGACGCCGCCGGCCAGCTTAGCCAGCCGCTCGGAGAGCTTCTCTTTGTCGTACTCAGAGTCGGTGCGCTCAAGCTCCTGGCGAATTTGAGCGATGCGCTTGTCGATGTCGCCTTTGTTGCCGGCGTCGGAGACCAGGGTAGTGGTGTCTTTGGTGACGGTGGCCTTGGTGGCGGTGCCCAGCATCGACAGGTCGGCGGTGTCTAGGCTCAGACCCACTTCTTCGGAGATCACCTGGCCGCCGGTGAGCACAGCGATGTCTTGCAGCATGGCCTTGCGGCGATCGCCAAAGCTAGGCGCTTTAATGGCCGCCACGTTCAGCACCCCACGGGCCTTGTTCACCACCAGGGTAGCCAGGGCCTCGCCTTCGATGTCTTCGGCAATAATCAGCAGCGGCGCCCCCTCGCGAGCCACCCGCTCCAGTATCGACACCAGGTCCTGAATGGAGCCAATTTTTTTGTCGGTGATCAGCACGCGGGCGTTGTCGAGCTCGGTCACCATGCGCTCTTGGTCGGTGACGAAGTAGGGGGAAATGTAGCCGCGATCGAACTGCATCCCCTCAACCACGTCCAGTTCCGTGTAGAGCGACTTGGACTCTTCCACGGTGATGACGCCGTCTTTGGTGACTTTGTCCATGGCTTCGGCAATCATTTTGCCGATTTCTTCATCGCTGCCTGCCGATACGGTGGCCACCTGGGCGATGGTGGCGTTGCCTTCAACGGGCTTGGCCACGGCGGCAATCTCAGCCACTAGAGCAGCCACGGCTTTTTCAATGCCGCGGCGCAGGCTGACGGGGTTGGTGCCAGCGGCCACGTTCTTGAGCCCTTCTTTGACCATGGCCTGGGCCAGTACGGTGGCGGTGGTGGTGCCATCACCGGCCAGGTCTTTGGTCTTGGAGGCCACTTCTTGCATCAGGCGAGCGCCCATGTTTTCGAAGATGTCCTCTAATTCAATCTCTTTGGCAATGGTGATGCCGTCGTTGACGATCTGCGGTGCCCCGTACTTTTTCTCAAGTACCACGTTGCGACCCCTGGGGCCGAGGGTAATTTTAACGGCGTCGGCTAGGGCGTTGACGCCTTTTTCAAGGGCCTGCCGCGACGCCTCATTAAAGGAAACTTTTTTTGCCATGTCCTGTCTTTCAGCTCTCCAGAGACAAACTTAGCACTCGCTGGGCCAGAGTGCTAACCCAGCTAGATTACCCCTGTGGGGGACGGTCGGTAAGTCGCAATAACCGATCCTTGACAGAGTAGCTGGGGAAAGTTGGGCTTTTGGATTTTGGACTGCTGCAAAACTCCTGCTCAATAAGTCCTGGTCGAATCCTGCTTAAAAACAGATCGCTTTTGTAGGGGCAAACGACGTTTGCCCAGCCAAGCCAAGGGGGTAACAAATTACGGTGTGAAAATCTTCTCTACTGTGGCGAGGGCAACTGCTGCAAGAGCCAGAGGCCGGTGGTGGTCATGCCCGAGTCGTCGGGGCGCACCAGCAGAAAGTGAAGGCCCTGGCTAGCCCGCTTGCGCTGCTCAAACCGCTGGCCTGCATGGGATACATCGGGATCGCTAAAGGTGGTGAAGACCCAGCGATCGCACAAACCCGCCTCCAGTATTAGCCCGTCGGGTTCCCCCCGCAGGTAGCTCAGCCAGGCGGGGGAATTGGCCTGAATCCACTGGGCCAGGGCCATAGCCTGGCGACCGGCATCCACCACAATGCCGGGAATAGGGGTAGTGCTGGCCAGCCCCAGACGGGAGGGCATCAGGTGCGGCGGCAGGTGGCGCAGGGGAATGGGTTCGTAGGGCAGGGTTTGCTCAAAGTCGTAGGCCGCCAGGGCGGTAAACCCCCAGCGATCGCCCCACAGATTTTCGGGCAGGGGCACTGGCGGCGGCGACTCGATGTGCAGCGGGTTGTAGGGAATGGGGATGGCGTTGGGCTGGGTGGGGTACCACTTGGCCCGCTGTTGCAGCCACTGGTGCAGGGTGGGGGTGTGGCGGGTAGGTTCCACGGTCAGCCCCAGCGGTTCGCAGGCCGTGGTCAGCAGCGATAGGGCCTGGGGGCGAAACACCTGAATTTTTTCGGGAGGGGTGCCGGCTTTCTTTACGGCGGTGCTCACCTGGGCGGTGACCCAGGCTTTGTTCACGGCGGCCTGGGGCGCGGTGGCCCCATAGCTAAAGCCAAAATCCTCGCTGCACAGCAAAATTTCCCACAGGGGTTTACCGCTGTCGCTGGCCAGGGGTGGGCGGTGCAGATCGGCCTGCCAGATCGTCATAGCAAAGAGCTGACCGCAACGGGGTCAGGGCGGGGGGTGTACATCTGGCTCAGGTAGTCGGCCACCATGCGATCGCTGGTGTAGTGGGGTGCGCAGGAGCAAATCGACGCCTTCATCATCGCAATCCACTGGCGGGGCCGGCCGGCGCTATCGCGCTGGTAATACACCGGGGCAATCTGGTGCTCTAGGAGGTCGTAGAGGGAGTCGGTATCCTGGTGGCCTTGGCCGTGGGGGTCTGCCGCCGGATTGGCTTTGCCAATGGCCCAGCCGAGGGCCACCTGGCCCGCGCTCCCGGCCCCATAGCCCTCGGCCCACCAGCCATCGAGGGTGCCGCCGTTGAGGCCGAGGGTGTGGAGCATGCGCACGCCGCCGATGCCCAGCACCATAGCCTGGGCCAGCCGGGCTTCGGGGTTGCCGCCGTAGAGGTGGCTGGTAGTGCGGCGATCGAGGGGGTCGTTGTCGCTGCAGTCGGTGTCGAGCAGGTACAGCTGCGATCGCCCCACCTGCACCCGCCCCACCTGCACTCGCACCGCCCGCTGCCGAATATCCAGCTTGATGGTCACCGGCTGGCCAAACTCGCAGTAGTTGTAGGCCAGGTCGGCCAGACAAACCAGGGGCGTGGGGAGTTTGGCCTTGAGGTGTAATACAGAAGTCATGGGCACCCAGGAGAGCAGCCAGCACAGGCTTCTCCCAGCATAGGGGAGAAGGCCATCTATAAATTACTTAAATAATCGGGCGGTAATCTGCTGATTGTCTAGCCATTGTCGAGCAATTTAGACCAGCGGATCGTGTGACGCAGAATTGCCTCCTCCTGAGCCCGAAACCAGGGGCCAGAGGGTGCGCTCTAGAAAGAGTGTCGGTCCGCACCTCTCCCAGGGGGGATGCTGGGGAGGCAAAAAATGGTGGTATATGATAGGCCGTGGCGAGAGTGGGGACCGCAGGGTGAATCAAGTGTTACGGGTGAATCGGGCCACGACTTTTGTGCTCAGGCCAGAGCCACCGGGGCAGCTGTCCGCCAATGAGCAGGTGGCGATCGCGGCGGGCAGCGTCTATCCACTACAGTCCTACGCCTACGCCGACATCAATGGCGGGTTTAACGGTCACATCAAGGTGGCCCTGCGCAACAGTGCTCCCAATGGCTTCAACACCTGGTTTGTACCCAGCCAAGCTGTTCAGGTCGAGGCCGATGGGGTAGTGGTTTACCCCCACGAAGACCAGGAGAGCATGCCCGTGCTGTGGATTAACACCGGCACCCTGCTCAAGCGTCGCCCCCTCGACTCCACTCTGCTCAACCCCAACGAAACCGTAGCCGTCAGGCGGGGCCAAACCTATAATCTGCACTCCTATGCCTTTGCTGACAGCCAGGGCAACTTCAACAACCACATTAAATTTGCCATTCGCAACCCCTCAGACTTTGTCAATGGCCTCAGCACCTGGTTTGTGTTTACCCCCCACGCCTTTGTCACCCTTGACAACGATGTGGTGTTTCCGCGCCAGGACCCCAATGGCTTTGTGCTGCGGGTGACCGCCAACACCCTCTTCAAGCGCCGCCCGGTTGACAGCGGACAGCTGGCCGCCAACGAGCGCGTGGCCGCATCGCCCGGCACAACGCTGGTGCTGAACGCCTACGCCTTTGCCGATGCCCAGGGATCGTTTAACGGACACATTCGCTTCACGCTCAAGTACGTCAAAGACGACATCAACGGCCTCAATACCTGGTATGTGTTCCAGGGCCACGCACGGGTCGAGCGGGCGGGGGTGGTAGTCTATCCCCGCCCGACCTCACCGCCGCCGACCTCACCGCCGCCGACCTCACCGCCGCCGGCCCCGCCGCCCCAGTACGTGGGTCGCCCCTTTCGGCTGCCGGGCAACACCTCTACGTTCTATACAGACCAGCCGATCATTCCCGGCGGCAGCTTTACCTGGGGCGAAGCCACCCGAGACGCCACCCGCATTCCGCCTAACCAGACCATCGTAAACAACATCATCGGCCTGGCGCGGGCGCTACAGCCCGCCCGCGCTCGCCTCAACCGTCCCTTTCAAATCAACTCCTGGTATCGTCCACCCGCGGTCAATGCGGCGGTGGGCGGCGCTTCCCAAAGTCAGCATTTGTATGGCCGAGCGGCAGACATCCAGGTGCAGGGCCTCAGCGGTCTTCAGGTAGCCAACGCGCTCATGCTCTCCTGGCCGGGGGGCATCGGCATCTACAGCAACATTCCCAACGTGGTTCACCTGGACACCGGCCCAAAGCGCACCTGGGGCTTTTAGAAGCCTTTGGAACATCTCTGATGTTTAGGAGACCTGAAGGAAACCTGAAAGGAACCGAATTGTAGGGGCTTTCAATTTCGAGGGATACACTCCACCGCGCGTCTGCATTTGCGAGTTACGGGAACAGGCTCTACTGCGAGCCCCATTCTCTGGTTATTATAAAAAACAACTAAATCTACATTCTTTCTAACGTTCATGGCCCAGCCCAAACATACCCAGGCTCACCTGTCGCGTACGGTGCCCAAAGATCAGTCTGAGTTTTTCAAAAAGCGCACCCGCGACTCAATGGAGTACTACATGGGGGCGAAACTGCTAGAGGTGGGGGTAAACCCGAAAAACACCGTCTACCGCTGGACCTCAGAGATTAAGGGTAGTCAGGAGGTGATTACCGTAAGCGCCTACTGGGGCGAGTCGCGTGAAAAGCTTGAGGCTGAAGAATAAGGCTCCATCTGTAGGGGCGTTGCGCAGCCAGACCGGTGAACTGAACTACTGGCTTGCCTGAAGTTTCGCCATGAAGAATCCATCCATGTTTTGGCGGTGGGGCCACACTCGCACCCAGCCCTGGGGGGTGACGTCTAGCCCATGGCCAAAGCCATGGGCAGGGGGCTGAACCCGCCACTGGCTTTGGGCGTGGCAAAAGGCCTCAATGACGGCCTCATTTTCGGCAGGGTGCAGGGTGCAGGTGGCATAGACCAGACTGCCGCCGGGTTTGACGCAGCGGGCTGCTTCGGCCAGCAGAGCGCTTTGTAGTTCGGCAAGGGCCACAATGCTCTCGGGCGACTGCCGCCAGCGGGCGTCGGCGTGGCGGTGTAGGGTGCCGAGGCCCGAACAGGGGGCATCGACTAAAACCCGATCAGCTTGGCCGTGAAACTGAGCTAAGTCGGTGCTATCGCCAGCGTGGGTGTGCAGGTTTGTAATACCCAGACGGCTGGCATTGG
>DASQNN010000421.1:0-8870 GCA_035644955.1 Nodosilinea sp.
TCCATCAGTTCGTCAAAGGCGGCGGCCGAGTAGCGCAGGCGATCGCGCTTGCACTCGCGAATAATGTTGTAGGCGGTGCGTCGCATCCAGGCCTTGGGCTGGCGAATGTGCTCCTGGTTTTGCTGCGTATACCGAACCCCCCGCAGATAGGCCTCCACAAAGATGTCGATTTCGGTGATGTAAACCTGCAACTCAAACTGGTAAATGGTGCGCTTAATGAACGCTAGCAGCGATCGCGCGTGGGGGTTGTTGGGCTTCAGCAGAAACTGCACATCGCGGTTGAACTGCTGCGTTTCTGACGGAGGAGGGTGAGAAGACATAACGCTGGGTAGATGACCACCGATTAAGTTCTAATGTAGCGGCATCAAGTTTTCATGAAGTGTGAGTTTTCCTCAGCCATACCCGTGATTCTACGCAGGCTTGACTGTGACCACCATCACCAGTTAAGGTCAACCCTCTGAGTTGGGACAGCCCCAGGCAACGGAGCAGAGGTGTCAAGCCCGCTTTTCCCCAAGGTATAAAACGTTAAAATACTCCCGTTAGTACCGTGAGAAGCAACTGCTGGACTATTCCATTGTCAAGCTTTCATGACGTTTGATGGCACGGAATACTGGCCTTAGGCGGCGGTTCGAATCAGGCCGTGGGCCTTGACGATCGCCAGAATGCGATCGGCGGCGTGGCCATCGCCAAAGGGATTGACGGCTCGGGCCATGGCCCCGTAGGCGACATCGTCGGTCAGCAGCTCTAAGGCGTTGCGGCTAATGGCCTCGGCGCTAGTGCCGATTAGCCGGGCGGTGCCCGCCTCTACGGCCTCCGGACGCTCGGTGGTGTCGCGCAGCACCAGTACGGGCTTGCCCAGGCCGGGGGCTTCTTCCTGCAGGCCGCCCGAGTCGGTGAGCAACAGGTGGCAGCGGCTCATCGCCCCCACCAGGCGGCGGTAGTCGAGGGGCTCCGTCAAAAACACGCGGGGATGGTTGCCCAGCAGTTTGGTCAGCGGGTCGCGCACGATCGGGTTGCGGTGCAGGGGCAGCAGCAGAGCGGTGTCGGGCTGATCGTCGAGCACGGTGAGAAAGCCGGCGGCAATGTCGTTTAAAGGGGCGCCCCAGTTTTCGCGCCGGTGCACCGTGGCCAGCAGCACTCGATACTGATCCCAGTCGAGGCCGTCGATGGGGCAGTCGGGGTTTTGGCCCGCCACCGTCAGCAGCGCGTCGATGACGGTGTTGCCCGTGTGGTGAATTTCACCCACCACCCCCGCTGCTTTAAGGTGCCCCACGGCGGTCGTGGTGGGGGCAAAGTGCAGGGTGGTGAGCTGGGAGATCAGCCGTCGGTTGGCCTCTTCGGGGTAGGGGCTGTAGATATTATCGGTGCGCAGGCCCGCTTCGACATGCCCTACCGGAATTTTCTGATAAAAGGCGGCCAGGGCGGCGGCAAAGGCAGTGGTGGTGTCACCCTGCACGATGACCAAGTCGGGTCGGTGAGCCTGAAAATAGGCATCTAAGCCCTGCAAACTGCGGCAGGTGATGTCGGTTAGGGTCTGCTGCGGCTGCATAATCGCCAGGTCGGCATCGGCCCTGAGGTCAAACAGACCCATCACCTGGTCTACCATTTCGCGGTGCTGGCCCGTCAGCACGACCTGGGTTTCGGTCGCTGGGTCGTGCTGAAACGCCCGAATGACCGGAGCTAGCTTAATGGCCTCGGGTCGGGTGCCCAGGATAATGCACACGCGCAGGGGAGAGTCAGACATGGGGCCGCCGCCAGAAACGCTACAACAATAGACCGTTGGGCAGAATACCGCCGGGTGTCACCCAACGCACCGCCCAAAGCGATATCTATGATGGCATGGCCTTTCCCCCCTGACTACGCCGCCCCACCCGAGGGGAGAAAATCGGTGAGCCCAGGGCCACCCTCTGCGACAATAGGCACTAGCGCCGTTTGTCGAGCTGTTATTGCCCCATGGCCCACACTATTACCCTGCACGAGTCTCACCTACAAACCCTAGATCTCGCCCCAGCGCAGGAGGTGATTGAGCCGCTGCTGGCCGAAGGCAAGCTGACCCAGGGAGAGATCGGCCTTCGATTTGTGATCGACATTAGCCGCGACCCCAGCGACCCCCGAGAACTGTCGGAGCTGCCGGAGGTGCGGCTGTGGTTTATTCGCCTCGACACCTGCTACCCCTGGCTGCCCCTGGTGCTCGACTGGGAAGCGGGCGAACTGGGTCGCTATGCGGCTATGCTAGTGCCCCACCAGTTCAGCCCTACCGAGGGCATTCGCTACAACCCGGAAGGGCTAGAAATTTTTATGATGGCCAAGATCTTTGTCACGGCCAACTGGCTGCGCAGCCAGGGAATTACCCAGTACGCGCGCATTAAGTTTATGACCCAGATGCTGGGCTACGAAATTGACGACGGCCTGTTTGAGCTATTGGTTTGAGGTGTCAGGTTCAGGTTCAGTTACAGCTTTGCCGTGAACCTGACACCCCAAACCCCTGATTTACACCACAATTTCGGTCGGGGCCGATCGCTTGGTTTCGTAGTAGCGGCAGGCAAAGTAGCCGACGCTGTAGATCAGCGATGTGTCGGTGGCAATGCCCAGCACCGCCCCCAGGACTGGAAATAGCTCGGCGATGCTCAGCCCTGACTTGACCATGCCGGCGGCAGTCGATGACAGCAACCAGATGGCCAGCACTTCGCCCCGGCGATCGTGGTCGGTGGGCGAGTAGCCGTAGATGGTGGCGATGCGGTAGATCATATTGGCCTGGAGAGCCGCGATCGCGCCAATATCCACCAGCGTCAGGGCAAAGGCCACCGGGGGCGCAAAGTTGGTAGCCAGGCCAACGCCGGCGGCCTTGAGAGCGGTTTCGGCCATGACGCGCTGGGCCAGGGCGCGCTTGCTCTCCTGGGGATACTGCGATCGCAGCTCATCCACCTGCGATCGCACTTCTACCACATTTACCTGGCCCAGGGCCGCCAGCAGCACCCGTACGCCTGGGACGGCGGTAGCGTACCGCAGCAGGGGCAGGTCAGCGATCGGGCCGACCACGCTGCCCACGGTAGCCGTCATCGGCTCTAAAAAAGGCTGAAGCTTCGACAAAACAGCATTGCCGGTGCTGGCGGTGGCGTTGTCGAGCACGGCCACTACAGCCTGCATTACCTGGGTTACCGCCTGAAAGGTATCGTGAGAATAGTCGGTGGATTGGTTCGGGGGGGGAGGAGAGGTGGTCACGGCGTTAACCTCGGGCATTGCATAGACTTGTCTTTACTCATAGCCCATCCTTGAAGCGGCGGCATCCGTCTCCAGCCAGGTCAGCCGGTGATTATCAGCCAGTAATTAAAAGTTCACCAATTTTGCCCCGGCGCCCGGCCCGGGAGTTGATGGCTCGCGCCGCCAGAATGGGACGCAGCGCAAACCCCTGGTACAGCCCGCGAATAAACTCGCAGTCGGAGTTTGACAGCATCACCCGCTGCCCCTGGGCCGCCAGGGTGCGAAACACCGCCGCCAGGCGCTCTTGATCTTCGCTGGTGAAGCCGTAGCGGCTGTAGCCCGTAAAGCTGCTGGTGGCGCTAATCGGGTGGTAGGGCGGGTCAAAGTAGACAAAGTCGCGGGGGGCCAGCGATCGCTCTAGCAGGGTTTCAAAGGAAAAGGTTTGAATATCGGCAATTTGCAGCGCCGCCGAGGCCGCCCGCAGCAGTGAGGCGTCGCAGATGGCTGGGTTTTTGTACTTGCCCACCGGTACGTTGAAGTGGCCCTGGGAGTTTTCGCGATAGAGGCCGTTGTAGCAGGTTTTGTTGAGGTAAAGCAGCCGGGCGGCCCGCTCAACGGCCAAGGGCAGCGTCTGCTGCTGTCGCACCTGGTAGTAGTAGTCGGGGCTGTGCCAGCGCTGGTGGTTGCGCAGGTGGCGAATCAGCGTCTCTACCTGATCGCGCACGCAGCAGTAGACATTTACCAGCTCCGGGTTAATATCCCCCAACACCGCCTGTTTGGCCCGCCCCGCCAGGTGAAAGAACACCGCCCCACCGCCCAAAAACGGCTCGTAGTAGGTGTCTATGGCCTGGGGCAAAAACGGCTCGTACTGACTGAGCAAGCGCCCCTTGCCCCCGGCCCACTTCAGAAAGGGGCGCGGAGAGAGGATGGGGGGAGCCGAGAGTGCCGCTGTCACAGGATTGCCCAAAACGCCTAAGATCAAATGTACTTCTACAAGAATGCCCCAACTATAGCAAAGCTCAGCCGAGCGGAAACGTCTTCGAAAAGCGACTTGGGGGGGAAGCGACTTGGGGAGACGTTGCAGCGGGGCGTTTTGTCGTGGGTTAGGATGTAAAACGAACGAAACCTAGGATCAGTGCGTTGGGGCTTCACACGCATTGGCCTGCACATTGGCCACTAACACCCCCCGGTCTGCCGCCATGAAAGACTTTTTTGACAACATTTCGCGCTACCCCCGCTACTTTATTTCCTTTACCCTGGGCGTATTTTTAAACGCCGCCCAGCCCCTGGTGCCGCTGCTGCAGCGACCCTCTACGGCGATCGCCCTCGTCGGTGCGGTGGTGGCCGCGTTTTTGTTTCTCAGCTTTACCCTGCGGGCAATGCTGGGCCTGGGTTAATGCCGTTACGTTTAGGAGTACAGACCTATGGCCAACAGTCGTCGCGCCGAGCGAGTGGCGTCTCTTATCAAGCGAGAGATCAGCCAGATGGTGATGTTAGACATCAAGGATGATCGGGTGGGGGCCGGCATGGTGAGCGTTACCGATGTCGATGTGTCGGGCGACTTGCAGCACGCCAAGGTATTTGTCAGCATCTATGGCACCGACGAAGCCCGAGCCGAGACCATGGAGGGGCTGCACGCGGCCACCGGCTTTGTGCGCAGCGAGCTGGGCCAGCGGCTGCGGCTGCGGCGCACCCCCGAAATTATCTTTAGAGAAGATCTGGGCGTAGAGCGCGGCACCCGGGTGCTGTCGCTGATCAACCAGCTCAGCCAGGAGCGGGCCGAAAAAGGCCTCTCTGACGAAGTTGGCGCGGCTGGCGAGGTTGACGAGGTTGAGGACGACTTGGACGGCAGCAATGCCGCCGTAGCCGAGAATTTTGCCGCCGAGGAAGAGGAGTGAGCCAGGGCCAGACTAGCGCGATCGCCCGGTTGCCCGCCCCCGAAAGTCTCTCCCTCGCGGAGCAGGTGGCTCAGATGGTGGTGGTGCGCGCCTCGGGCCACCTGTTTGACCACGAAATTCGCTACCCCGACTGGGAAGCCGATAGCGCCACCCTCACCCGCTACGTCGAAGAACTTGGCGTTGGCGGCGTGATTTTGCTGGGGGGCAGCGCCGCTGAGGTGGGCCTCAAAACCCAGGCGCTCCAGACCCAGGCCCGCATTCCGCTGCTGATTGCCGCCGATGTGGAAGAAGGGGTGGGGCAGCGGTTTAGCGGGGCCACCTGGTTTCCGCCGCCAATGGCGCTGTCGGCGGTGGCCGATGGCGACCTCGCTACCGCCCTGGCCTATGCCGAGGCCTTCGGTGCCGCCACCGCCGCCGAAGCCCTGGCGATTGGCATCAACTGGGTGCTGGTGCCCACGGTCGATATCAACAACAACCCCCAAAACCCGGTCATCAACGTGCGGGCCTTTGGCGACCATCGAGAGCGGGTTTGCGCCCTCACCCAGGCGTTTCTGCGCGGGGCTCAAAGCCAGCCGGTGCTGACTGCCGCCAAGCATTTTCCCGGCCACGGTGACACCGCGATCGATTCGCACCTGGAGCTGCCGGTGCTGCCCCACGATCGCGATCGCCTCAACACCGTGGAGCTAGAACCCTTTAGACGCGCGATCGCCGCTGGGGCAGACGCCATTATCACCGCCCACCTGCGCATTCCCGCCCTGGATACCCACCACCCAGCCACCCTCTCTGCCCCCACCCTGACCGGGCTGCTGCGCCAGCAGATGGGGTTTGACGGGCTGATTGTCACCGATGCCCTCATTATGGGCGCCATTACCAACGCCTACGGCCCCTACGAGGCGGCGGTGCTGGCGGTCGAAGCTGGAGCCGATGTGCTGCTCATGCCCAGCGACCCAGAAGGGGTGATTGCCGCCGTCGTAGAAGCCGTAAACCGGGGTCGCCTCACCCCAGCGAGAATTTTGGCCAGCGTCGAGCGGCTGTGGCGAGCCAAGCAAAAGGCCGCCCCCACCCTGACCACCGATGGCGCTGGCCACGCCTGGGAACACCTGCCGCCGCCCCCGGTGCAGCTGAGTGCGGTGGCCCAGCCCGCAACCCGCCGTCTAGCCGCCGATATCCTGACCGCATCGCTGACGGTGCAGGGCCAGGTTCTTGCCGCCACGGCCGCCGACCCCGGCGACAACCTGGTGCTGGTCGATGATGCTATCGGCTGTCGCTTCTTAGACCGCACGGCGGCGGCCATTACCTGGCCCCAGGGCCACCACTACCAGCTCAAGCTGATCGATACTCAAGGGTGCATTCAAGCACCTCAGGGCACCAGTCTGCGGCCCAGCCTGGTGCAAATCTTTGTGCGGGGCAACCCCTTTCGGGGGTCGGCCACCCTCCTTCGCCTGGCCACCACTTGGCTAGAGGCGCTACACCAGGCCGATCTGCTGCGGGGAATAGTGATCTACGGCAGCCCCTACGCCCTAGAGCAGCTGCGGCCCCACTTTAAGCAGGTTCCCTACGGGTTTACCTATGGGCAAATGCCCCTGGCCCAGAGCCTAATTTTGCCGCTGCTGCTGCCGAATGCGGCCGCGACCAAAAATCGAGAGTTTACCGATTAATCAAATCCAACTTTAATCACCTCGATTCAACCCGTTTTAACGCCAACCCGTCTAAAAAAAAGCAACCCCCTGTAGGGGCAAACAGCGTTTGCCCTGCCCCAATTGAGGGTCAGCCAACAGGTTCGACAAGCTACCAAATCTGTCCTCAAAACTGCCGAACCAGTTGTCTACTCCTCTTCGGCCCCCAATGCAACCGATACGAAAGGTCTAAGCTATCAACAAACGTAAAGACTCCCATCAGATTTTCTATACTTTTGTTTCACCATATTGAGAAAACTTAGGTGATTACACGATGCTAAAGAGGTCGCTTACCACCCCTCGGTAAAGTCATGTTCTCAGAGCTGTCTCTAGCACCCCGCTACCGCCTTGACGATGACTCTCCCTGGCTTAAGGGTATTGACCCCCTGCGCCGCTACTGGATTTGCGTCAACGGCGACCAGTGCTCGCTGCGGGTGCTGCCGGGCCTAGCGACCCAGAGCGTAGAAGCCTTTAAGCAGGCCATTCGCAGCTTTAGAGACCTCACCATTGGCCAAGAGCTTACCCTGCCCGCCGGCATGAGCGATCGCATCATCATTCACTGCGTGGCCGAAAACTGCTATGCGATCGCAGACAACTCTACCGGAGCCGAGGTCTGGCATTTGTTTGATGCAGAAGCCCTAGAATCGCTGCTGTTTACCGCCCATCCCGACTGGCAGTGCGCCCCCGAGCACCTAAATTTGGGGCGATCGCTGCTCACCGCTGCCTGGGGACAGGCGGCCATATCGAAAGCGGCCTAAGGCTGTAGACCGTCAGGGCTACCCCAAAGGCGTTATCCCTTTAATAGCCGCGATCGGGTCTGCTAACTATCCCCCCAGGCCCGATCGCGGCTTAGCAGTTACTGCCCCCGGTCAAACTGCATCAGTTCTTGCAGCGACGCCAGCAGCTTAATTTCGGTCGATTGCAGCCTATCCTCGGCTGTGACCACAAACGTCCACCGTACGCTGACAGTAAACAGCAGAGTTTTGACCTGTCCCTTAACGACAACCTGCTGGGTACCGTCTGGGTTGAGCGTCGCCTCTACCTCTACCGGAATGGCGCGCATGTTGATCGCCTCGGCCTGGAGGTAAACGGCGATCGCCTCAGGCCCTACAATCGGCTCTTCAAAAGGAGCCAGCAGCACGCCATCGGCCTCAAACAACGCTGCCACAGCGTCATGGTCTTCGGCATTAAAGCCGGTGAAGTAATGATCGACGGCAGCGGAAACCGCCGCCAGGTCCAGGATTGCGTCAGCCATAGTCGGCATGATCAGTCTCCCAAGGTTAATGGATTTAAGAATACGGAGCTAGCCTCAAAAAGGCTTCTACCTTTTGACAGGGCAAACAAAAACTGAGTTCCCGCCCAGCGGCAACTAGTCTAAGCTGCCACTGGGCGGGAACCCAAGTTTTACCAAGTTTTAATCGCAACAGTCTAGGCGATGGGATCTACACCCATGGCCACCACAGTCTGTCGCAGCACGGTAATTTGCTGGTTAAAGTCGAGGGTAGAAATTTGCCCAAACACAGCCATAGCGGCGGCGCTCAGCTTGTAGTAATCGGGTACAGCAATAACCACGCCGGCCCGCATATCTTCGGCCAGCTGGTACCAGAAAGCCAGTTTGGTGTTGTTGGTCAGCACGCCGTAGGCACGGGTGGCCGGAGTATTCTTGCACTCCGCCAGGTCACGCATAAACTGGAGCTGCTCCGAGGGAACCATAGCCCGAACCTGCGTCAGCAGGCCCTCCGCAAACTGCATACGGGCGGCCCCGGCGGCGGCGGGGGTGATGGCCCTGCCCATGTTGTCGTAAAGCACCCAGAGCAGGCCCAGTTGCTCGTCGGTGGCTAAGCCCTTGAAGGCTGCGATGGCGCTAGAAACTGGAGTTACAAGACCAACAGAGGTCGTCGCCGAAGCGCTGAGGGTGTAGGTCATAAAAACCTCCAAAGAATGAATACGTTGCCTTCACGGCTCTACTGTAACAAAAAATTACAAAATGTTTAGCAATTGCCCAACCGTTAAATCTATGTGCATTGTTGCAGGTTCTCAATGTTCCCGTAGTCGCGAAGATTGCAAAGACCTTTCTGCCCAGGGTTAAGCTAGA
>DASQNN010000422.1:0-5773 GCA_035644955.1 Nodosilinea sp.
AGTTCTGGCACAGCGATCGCCTGGGCACCCCGCTCTCCCAAAACAATGATGTCGCCCACCTTGCCCCGCTCTAGGCCGGTGCCCAGCAGCGCCTGCCAAAAATCGCGGTGGTTAGCGGGGTCAAACATAAAGTTGCCCCCCACCGTCAGCAGCGATAGGGGAATTTGGCTTGGATCCAAGGGAATGTCGGTGCGGGCGATCGCCAGCCGCTGCCGCTCAGCCTGGGGATAACCACCCCAGGACAGACTGTGCACGTCGGTCAGCCGCTGAAGCATGGCCGTGGCCTCAACCTGCTCTAGGGGGGAAAGAAAGTCGGTCACGACAACATCCCAGGTTTTAATGGCCTGGTCAGCCTGGTCTAAAACCTGGGCCAGACAGTCGCGGTTTTCAACGGATTTCAGCAGATCATCCTTAGGCAGCATAGGCACAGGGATATCAGGAATAGAGCAGCGCCGTGGGCTTGGAAGAATCCAGGCTTAGGCAGCGGGTTGTGATCTTAGCTTACTGGGTTAGGACGGCCTGGGGCAGAGACCAAACGACTGATACTGAATCCGCCTTGGCTACCCCGGTTGGGCTGGGCAAACACCGTTTGCCCCTACGAAAGCTGCCTGTTGGGAATCGGGGTTATGCGATTCGGATTTGATATGAGTCTAGGGCAAGGCCGGAGAACCCCAGGCGTTTGCCCCAGACCCCAGGTTGTCTGAGTTAGTTTGCGATCGCTTCGGTAAACTCCTTGCGCTTGGCGTAGATGCTCTTGAGGTGGCGCTTCACGGTGTTGACGGTGATATAGAGTTCTTTGGCAATTTCGTCGTAGGTGCGGTTGGCCCGCCGCAGCACCCAGACCGCCCGTTCGCGGGGGGTGAGGTTGTACTGCATAGCCTCTAGCAGAGCAGAAGATTGGGCCGAGCGGGTTTTATTTTCGAGGGAAACCAGCAGGTAAGCGGTGGGCGTGGCCGGAAAATCGAGCCACTGAATGCGGGCCCGAATTTGGGACCCTGACCGCGACGTAAACTCTTGGGTCAGCACCAGCAGAGCTTCGGGGTAAAGCTCGCGACTTTCTAGGAGGTGCTGGCCCATGGTTTGAAGACAGGGCGGCAGGGAACTGGTGCCGTCGCTGAGGTCGCGACAGAGCGTTCTACCCTTTTGGTTGCTGTGCACACAGGTGCCGTCTTCAGCAAGCACCAGAATGCCGTCAACAAAGCCTTCCAGCACAGCGTTGAGCAACGGTAGGTCAGCGGTCTCCTGGGAAGGGGCAATTAAAGGGGCGTTAGAACGGGTAGGGGATGAACTCATAGTGACCATGGGGCTACCTGGTTTAAGACACAACAGAGTTAGGGGAGTCATCCGGAAACACAGCTTGTAGAATCGCGTTTTGATGAACTTGCGGTAAAGAGAACATCAAGGCCAAGGCAGAGATCTCCGTACGGGAAAGCCAGTTTTCTAACTGGCTACTCCTCGGCTGAGCTGATTGTGTCAGGCTCTAGTGGCTAGGTTTAAGGTGTAGGGTCCAAGGCTGACCGCGAATTAGACCGTCTTAAGTCCAGCCCCCCCAGGCCTCAGCTCCCTGCTGTGCCCCAGCACAAAATGGTCGGCCCTTTACAAAGATGGCTGTTAAAACAGGTTAGGCGGTTGAAAAAATAGAGGCTTGTCTATATTGTTAGGAGCGTTCTATCGGGCCAAGGGCCACGGCAGCAAACGATGACACGGGCCAACCTACAACTACGGCGGTGTTTACAGGGGAGCATGGTTGCGATGGCGATCGCCCTTCCACTTCTTTTGCCCGCGTTTCGACCGCTGGCGGGGCGGGCCCAACAGACACCACCAGCGGCATCGGCGGCCCAAGCAGAGGCCGTTCTCAACCAGGGTCTGGCCCTCATTCAGCAGGGCCAGATCGATTTGGCCCTAGCCCAGTTTCAGCAAGCGGCTGCCCTTGACCCCAACTTGGCCGCCGCCCACTACAACGCTGGCCTCGCCCTGCGCCAAAAGGGCCAGCTGCAAGAGGCGGCCTCGGCGTTTTGGCAGGCGGTGCGGGCCGATCCGCAGTTTGCCCTAGCCTACGCAAACCTGGGTGGGGCCTTGATCGAAGGCAATAACCTCGACCAGGCCGAAGCTTATCTGCAGCGGGCGATCGCCATTCAACCCGATCTGGGCAACGCCCACTACAATCTGGGGCTGGTCTACCAATCCCAAGGGCAATTTCCGCAGGCCCTAGCCGCCTTTGAGAAAGCTGGACAATACAGCCCCAACGCCCCAGAGTCTTTTTTGCAGCGAGGCATTATTTACCTGCAAACCGAGCAAAATACCGAGGCCGAAGCGGTACTGCAGCAGGCCATCGCCCTCAATCCCCGCTACGCCCAGGCCCACTACAACCTGGGCATAGCCCGCTTTAACCAGGGGCAAACCGAAATGGCGCTGGCGTCATTTCGCCTGGCCACCCAAATCAACGGCGGCTACGCTGACGCCTACTACAGCGCTGGGCTAGCGTTTATTCAGCTGGGTCGGTTTGACGAAGCCCGCACGGTGCTGGAGTATGCCAAAAATCTCTACATCACCATGGGCAACCCCGCCTGGGCCGGCAAGGCCCAGAGCCATTTGGGTCAGTTGCCAGAGGGCTGATTGGGCTGACTTAGCTCACTAAATCCCAGTTGAGGATTTTGAGTTTGCGATTTTGGATTTTGTCTGCGATCTACCCTCAGCAAGGGGATTGCTCAATTACCAAAATTTGAGCTTGCGCGAGGCGTAGAGGCACATTTTAAGCAGAATTAGCCCTTCTTTAACGTGGGCAATGTTTGAGCTGCCGTAGGTGCGCGGCTGGTAGCGAATGGGCACCTCCACAATGTGCAGGTTGAGCTTGGCCGCCCCAAACAGCAGGTCAAAGTCGCCAAAGGGGTCAAAGTCGCCAAAATAGCTACGTCCAGCGGCCAGGCGATCGTAGTCGCGCCGCCACAGCACCTTGGTGCCACAGAGGGTGTCTTTGAGCGGTTGCTCAAGCAGAAACGAAAACAGCAGGGCAAAGATCTTATTGGCCACGGTATTGAGCCAGGGCATCGCTGTTTTCGAGCGGGGATAGACCAGCCGCGAGCCGTTGGCAAACTCGCCGTGACCCGCCGCCAGCACTTCTACAAAATGGGGCAAATCTTCGGGAGGTACGGTCAAATCGGCATCGAGAATGAGCAGGATGTCGCCGGTAGCCTGGTCAAACCCCAGCCGTACGGCATCGGCTTTGCCCCGGCCCGTCTGCTGAAACGCCTTTAGCGTAAACGGCCCCTGGTAGGTCTGCACCAGCGTTTGAATGGTTTCCCAGGTGCGATCGCGGGAGTGGCCTTCGACAAAAATAACTTCGGTGTGGTCGCCCAGCTGGGGCAGGCGGGCCACAGCGGCGGCAATGTTGCCGGCCTCATTGCGGGCGGGGATGATGACAGAGCAAGTGGGTTTGCTTAAAGCCGGGGCCGTTTGGGGGCGGGCAACGATGAAGGTGGTCAGACACAGGTGCTTCACCAAGGGCAGCGGGGCCAGGTAACGGTTGACCAACTCCGCCACCGCCGGCACATACTTGGGCCACAGAAACCGATTGCCCCGCTTGAGGGGGCGGTAGCCGGTCACCGTGAGCAGGTTGGCCACGTCATCCATGCTCAGCCAGTTTTGGGGCGGCTGGGGGCGACGCTGCCCCACCCGCTCGGCCAGCCCTAGAAGCGGCTCCCACAGGTAGTTGTGAAAGGTAAGAATCAGGCGGGTATGGGGCTGACAAAAGGGCTGTAGCCGCTGTAATACTGCCTGAATATCGCCCAGGTAGCCCAGCGCCCCCGACAGCACAATGTAGTCGAACTGACGGTGCTCTGGGGCCAGCTGATCGGGCGCTAGGGTCTCGGCATCAAGGCTGTAGAACCGGAGGTCGGGGTATTTTTGGCGCGCGATCGCAACGACGGCCGGGGCAAAGTCTAGGCCTACCCCCACCGCTGGGGCGGCGGCATGGAGCAGATCGCCAGTACCGCAGCCAACCTCTAGCACCCGGCTGCCGGGAGGAATCAAAAATTGATGAAGCCGAGCCAGATCGCTGTAGTAGTAGCGGTTGCGGCTACTCCAGCGGTCTAGCTCGGGAGCAATGCGGTCAAAGTAGGCCCGAATATCTTGCTTGAAGTCTTGCTTGGGGGCCTCAAGCAAATCAGAAAAAGGGGCTTTAAGCACGAACGTCTTAGTTTTTTAGTTGGAGCCTAGGCGGCGTCTTCCCGCTCAATGTAAAGGAACAGAAAGGCCATCGCCACAGCGGGGAAAACAAGGCCCACCACGGGAACCAAAATAGAGGGTAAAAAGGCAGCTGGCATGGGGTTTACCTCAATAGCAACATCACAGCGTTGAGCATAAGACTACTGCGAATGGGCGATCTGTATGTCTGTTTCGTTACAAACTTTCTCACTCGGCGGGTCGTCGGCCCGATCGGCATCGTCCTGGTGCAGGCGGCTGTGCCACCAGGATTGGGTAGCGCGGTCTAGCTTGGCGGTGTAAAGGGTGGTCACAAAGGACTGCGCCCCGTAGCCCTGGCCCACAATCTCAACGCAGTAGGAGGGAGATTTGCGGGTGGCCATATCGGGCACCAGCCGCTTGCCAACGCGCCGCCAGCTGGGCTCTTTGCCCCGCCACTGTAGCCGGCAGCAGGGCCAGGGCAGCTGCTCGCGATCGAACAGGCGACAGCAGGGCCCCACCACCCGGTAGGTGAGGTGTGCCCCAGGGCTTTGAAAAACATGGCCCGTAGACCAGGGATGCTCTGAGGAGGGGGGCAGGGGCGGTATCATAACAGCATGTAACAAATGGCCAACGTTGAAGTAGTCTACGGGATTTTTTATGGCTGAGCCAATTACCCCCGCGGTGAGCGATCGCATTTGTAAGCACATGAACGATGACCACGCCGAAGCAGTGCTGCTCTACGCCACCGCCTACGGCAACCAGCCCGCCGCCACCGCCGCCGTTATGGAAGCCATCGACCCCGAGGGCATGACCCTGGCGGTGACGGTAAACGGGGCGCAGACCCCCGTGCGGGTGACCTTCGACCACACCCTAGAGGGGGCCGAAGATGCCCACCATACCCTGGTTGCCATGCTCAAGCAGGTCCGCGCCTAGGGAATTTAGTGGTAGCGCCATGAGTGTTTCGATTCAATTTTTGCCCGACGGCGTCACGATCGATGCCGAAGTGGGGGAGCCCCTGCTGGCAGTAGCCGGTCGCGCCGGGGTAAGCATTCCCACCGGCTGCCTGATGGGGTCGTGCCACGCCTGCGAAGTCGAGCTAGAGGGTCAAGTCGACCCCATCTGCGCCTGCATTTCGGCGGTGCCGCCAGGGCAGAAGACCCTGGTGGTCAACCTGTACGTCGATCCGACCTGGTAGAGGTTAGCTAGCCCCGCATCCTTAAGCCCGCAGTCGCCGTTTGAGGGCGGGTAGGCAGGGCTGAACCGCTGCCAGGGTAGACCTTGGGGGCGATCGCCCATGGTCACCAGTTCTTGCAGTATTTCCCAGGCCTGCTGCTGGGCCGCCCCCCAGCTCAGGTGCTGCCGGTAGTTCTGCCAGGCGGAGAGGGCCAAGTTTTGGTAGCGATCGTAGTCGGCTAGGGCAGCGGCAATGTACTGGGCGTAGTCTTGAGCACTGGCCCCTGGGGAAAACGCCTTGCCATTGACATCGGCCCGCAGCACCGTAGGAATGCCCCCACGGCGGCGGCGACGCAGGGCACCCCGACAGCGTTGGCCTCGCTAATGGCCACCCCAAAGGTGTCGGCCTTGGTCGGAA
>DASQNN010000423.1:0-9948 GCA_035644955.1 Nodosilinea sp.
TCGGTAAAAGTTCTGCATATCCTCAAACCACAGCTGCCGCGACTCGTCCCAGGTGTAAAACATGTGGCCCCCCTGGAAGTGCCGCAGGGTGAGGTTAGGGCGCAGGGCCTCGTTGAGGTTCATCAAGTCCTTCAGGTGCTCGGACGAGAAGTAGGGCGTCACCAGGTCGTAGATGCCGTGGGTAATGTAGACCTGGAGGTAGGGGTTGAGGGCCATGCCCACCCGCAGGTCATCCACCGAGCCCGCAAAACCCTGGCGATAGTCGCTCTCGGGTAAAAACTCCCAGGCTTTAAACACCTCAAAGCTCAGCAGGTTGTAGGTGAGAGTAGTGTTGACCCCCAAAGTCGATCGCAGGTGACTGTTGACCGCGCCAGTAAACAGGCGATCGATGCCCTCCAGGGTGGGGTCGGTGCCCTCGTGCACCAGGCGATCGGGAAAGGGATCGATCGCGGTCACCGAACCGTCGTAAAGACCCAAGATGCGCTGCTGGTGGCGCAGCAGCTCGCGGGCAAACACCCCAATGTCGATGCGGCCCCGGTGGCGCTGCACCAGCTCGGCGGGCAAGCCAATCAGCTCGGCCAGCTGACCAAACACGCGCTGCTGGTCTTCGGCGGCGGCGGTGCTGCCCAGGACCAATAGGGGAATTAGGGTTTTGCGGGCAAAATCGGCGGCTTTGGCCCCGTGGGCGGCGGGGCTGTCGGCGGTCTGCACCTGCCCGTGGTAGACCGCCGTAGCCGCCATCGACGGAATTACCGTAGCCCAGCCGCTGAGGCTGTAGTCGTTGCCCTCCAGCAGCATAAACTCCATCACGGGTGAGATCAGAACCGCCCCGCACAGGCCCACGCCATAGTCTTGCTGAAGCTTGCGGCAGAGCTTGGCCACCCGAAAGCCGCCGTAGCTTTCCCCAGCGATAAAAACCGGCGACAGCCAGCGATGGTGAGCCGACAGGTAGGCCTGAATAAACTCGCCCAGGGCGTTGAGGTCGCGATCGACCGCCCAGAATTTTTTAGCTTTTTCGTCGGGCTTATCCTCTGATTTATCAGACTCAGAGGCTTTGTCCTCAGACTTGCCTGGTTTTTCGTCGTCCTTAGTCAGGGTGCGACTAAAGCCGGTGCCCAGGGGGTCAATAAACACCAAATCGGTGAAGCTCAGCCAGCTTTCGCTGTTGTCGGCCACCTGCACCGGCGGGCGCGGCAGGCTGCCGTCGGCATTAAACACCACCCGGCGTGGCCCCAGGGCACCCATGTGGAGATAGGCCGAGGCAGCCCCAGGCCCGCCATTAAACACAAAGGTAATGGGGCGCTGGGCCGGATTTTGGTCAGCAATGGTGTAGGCCACGTGGAACAGCTCAGCCACGGGCTTGTCGTTTTCGTAAAGGGTTTGCCACTGGGCCGAGGCTGTGTAGGGGTGGCTGCCGTGGGCGGTGGTCAGCAGGTGCTCGGTGGTGCTGCCCTGGCGATGGGGGGTATCAGGCATGAAGAATGTGGGTTAAAAGGCTCTCCTTGTTATAGCGCGGGTGCTGGCTTCAGATTCAGATAACGAGGGCACGACACTCCGGGGATCTAGCCTAACTCTGGTGGCTCTATATTCCGTTGTTACCCCCAACGTTGGCTGCCTGGCAGAGGCTGTGCCGCTAGAGAAGCTACTTGCAAACCATCCCTATTGCAGCCCTGTCAGGAGAAATTCTGGCCGCAAAGGTTTAGATTGCGTTAAGAACGCCCTCACGGTGTTAAGGTCAGCCCAGAAACGGATACTTTTTGGAATGGAACCCTCTAAATCCGTCTGCCTTATAAAGTTAAGAACCCATGCGATATCTTCTGCTCGATATTGCCAGCGCCTTTAACAACGTCTACAGCGGCTGGATTTTGTGGAACCTGTTTTTGGCGTTTATTCCACTGCTGCTTAGCTTTGGCCTATTTCGCCACCAGGCCCTTCCCAAGGGCTGGTTTTTAGGGGCCTGGCTGGTAGTGGGGGCAGTAGGGGCGGTGGGGTTGCTGCCGCGGCTGCCGCGAGCGATACAGGGATGGTTCAACATTGCCGGCGAGGGCGGCGGCGCGACTCAGCTACGGCTGCTGTGGCTGCTGGTGGTCGTGGCCCTGGCGGCCATTCTCAGTGTCAGAATCTTGAAAAAAAAGCCGACCACCCGGAGCTGGATATGGTGGGTGGGGCTGGTGATGTTCTTGGTCTTTTTGCCCAATGCTCCCTACGTGCTCACCGACATCATTCACCTGATTCGGGGCACCAGTTCGGGGCACATTCCGGTCTGGGTCATCGCCCTGGTCTTTGTACCCATCCACACCGCCGCCATTTTGCTAGGGTTTGAGGCCTACGTCATCTCCATTCTCAACCTGGCTATCTACCTCAAGCAGCACGGTGCCAAGGCGCTGATTTTGCCCATCGAGCTGTTGATTCACGCGCTGTGCGCCCTGGGCATCTACCTGGGCCGCTTTCTTCGCTTCAACAGCTGGGATTTGGTGGTTGACCCCACCGGCGTTGTTGCTGACACCCTCGACATTCTTACCTCCAAACGCCCAGCTGCTGTTATTGTGGTCACCTTCGTAATTTTGGCCAGCTTCTACTGGCTGATGAAGCAGATCACCCTGGGCCTAAAGCTGCGCCTTCGCTACGCGCGCCAGGGCATCGATGCGATTGACTAGGGCGATTCCCGAAGGGATCGCTGCGCGAATCGCCTCACCCTCCGGAATCTGCCGTGCAGAAAGTGTAAGTAAAAGCGGGCACCTTAGCCCTAGCGTTACTTAGGCAGCCATGTCCTTTAAAACCAGTGTCCAGCACTTTCAAACCCTAGTGATGTCCTTTCACCCGGTCGTAGTCATTGACACCGTTGAAGAGGAGCGAGTGCAGGGCTTAATCAGCGCGGCCTGCAATGATATGCAAATGGCGGTGTTTGAGTGGAGCATTGCCCAAGGGCTGATGCGATCGCCCGACAGCCCCGACAACCGCTGGCAAAACGAGTACGCGCCCCCTGGGGCCAAACGCGGCCAGGCCTTGGATAAAACCACCGAGCCGCTGGATATGTTGCGCCACATCCAGGATCTAAACTTTAAAGCTATTTTTTGGCTAAAGGACTTTGCTCCCCACCTCAAAGACGCGGTGGTGGCGCGGCAGTTTCGCGAGGTGACTGAGCAGTTTTCCCACAACCGCTCCACCCTGGTGATCAGCGGCAGCGGCAACGACCTGCCCGCCGAAATCGCCCACGATGCCGTCTACTTCGACATCAAACTGCCCGAGCCCGAAGAACTTTACAATGCCGTGTCGGGGGTGGTGCGAGACCTCAAGGGGCGGGTCAAGGTCGATCTGACCCCCGAGGATATTCGCGCCCTGGTGGACGCGTTGCAGGGCATGACCCTGAGCCAGACCCGCAAGGTGGTCTCCTACGCGGCGCTGCAAGACGGCAGGCTCGATGCCGACGACGTCAGACAAGTGCTAGAGCGCAAGGCCCGCGTCATCCACGAAGAGGGGCTGCTCGACTACTTCCCGCCCGAGACCAACCTGGCGGAGCTGGGCGGCTTTGAAGGGCTGAAGCGCTGGCTAAGCTACGCCAAAGTCGGCTTTACGCCCCAGGCCCGCCAGTACAATCTGCCTGCCCCCAAGGGCATTTTGATCGTGGGCATTCAGGGCTGCGGCAAGTCGCTGGCGGCCAAAACCATCGCCCGCCAGTGGAACCTGCCCCTGCTCAAGCTCGATGCCGGTCGCCTCTACGACAAGTACATCGGCGAATCAGACAAAAACTTTCGTCGCGCCGTCACCATGGCGGAGACCATGGCCCCCTGCATTCTCTGGATTGACGAGATCGAAAAAAGCATGGGTCAAACCAGCGGCGACGCTGATGGGGGACTAAGCCGTCGCCTATTCGGCTCCTTTCTCACCTGGCTACAGGAAAAATCCCAGGAGATTTTTGTGGTTGCCACCGCCAACGATTTGTCGGCCATTCCGCCCGAACTGCTGCGCAAGGGCAGGTTTGACGAGATTTTCTTTGTGGACCTGCCCGAGGCCGGTGAGCGCCGCGACATCTTGTACATTCACCTCGATCGCCGCCAGCAGGGCACCGAGAAATTTGACCTAGAGGAGCTGGTGGTGGCCACCGAAGGCTTTAGCGGGGCCGAAATCGAACAGGCGGTGATTACCGCCCACTACCGCGCCCTCTACGAAAACCGTCCCGCCGACACCGCCCTGCTGGTGGAAGAAATCAAGCGAACCGTACCCCTGTCGGTTAGCCGCCGTGAAGATGTTCAGCGGCTGCGGACCATGGCGCGGGAACGGTTTGTAACGGTTCGGTAGCGCCGGTTCAATTCGTCCGTAGGTTTGGCTTGTTTTGAGGGGGGCTGGCCCGTTCCCGTTGCGATCGCACCGCTACCCGTCCGCTCATCCGGAGCTGCCCCTGGCCGGGAGTAGAACCTTGACAAGTATTTAAAAATGTTAAATTGGTACATGCGTTGTCACTAAGCCCCCGAACATGCCCCAATCGGACGCTTCTGCTAAGAAAACCGCCGCTTCTAAAAAAGGCCGAGCGTCCAGCAACGGCAGCGATAAGTCTCAAAACGGCAGCAGCGCCCGCAACAGCGACAGCGCCCCAGGGCTGGCCCACCACCACGCCGCCATCGACGACAACGTGATCCGGATTCGGGGGGCTCGCCAGCACAACCTGAAGAATCTGGATCTGGAAATTCCCCGCAACCAGCTGATCGTGTTTACCGGCGTGTCGGGATCGGGCAAGTCGTCGTTGGCCTTTGACACCATTTTTGCGGAGGGCCAGCGCCGCTACGTGGAGTCGCTCAGCGCCTATGCCCGCCAGTTCCTCGGCCAGGTGGATAAGCCCGATGTCGATGCGATTGAGGGGCTGAGCCCGGCGATCTCCATTGACCAAAAATCGACCTCCCACAACCCCCGCTCCACGGTGGGTACGGTCACCGAGATCTACGACTACCTGCGCCTGCTCTACGGGCGGGCGGGCGATCCCCACTGTCCCCACTGCGATCGCAGCATTTCGCCCCAGAGCATCGATCAGATGATCGATCGGATCATGGAGCTGCCCGATCGCACCCGATTTCAGATTCTCGCCCCCGTGGTGCGGGGCAAAAAGGGCACCCACAAAAAGCTGATCTCTAGCCTAGCCTCCGAGGGCTTTGTGCGGGTGCGGGTAAATGGGGAGTTGCGGGAGCTGACCGACAACATCGAACTCGACAAAAACTACAGCCACAACGTCGAAGTGGTGGTCGATCGCCTGGTGAAGAAAGAGGGCATGGAGGACCGCCTGGCGGATTCGCTGCGGACTTGTCTGAAGCGAGCAGAAGGCATTGCCGTCATTGAGATTTTGGCCGACAAGCCCCAGACCGCCGAGGCCCCAACTCCCGGCAGCAACGTGGTGTCGATCTCCGTTGGCGCAGCCTCTCCAGCGGAGAATCGCTTGCCCCAGGCCACCGATCGCCTGCCCCAGGCCGCCGAGGAAGTAGGCAGCTACGGGCTGCCCAAGGAGCTGGTCTTCTCGGAAAACTTCGCCTGTCCCGAGCACGGCGCGGTGATGGAGGAGCTGTCGCCCCGGCTGTTCTCCTTCAACTCGCCCTACGGGGCCTGCCCCCACTGTCACGGTCTGGGCAGCCTGCGGACCTTTTCCGCCGAGCTGGTGGTACCCGACCCGGCGCTGCCGGTGTACGCCGCGATCGCCCCCTGGTCTGAGAAAGACAACACCTACTACTTCTCGCTGCTCTACAGCGTTGGCCAGGCCTTTGGCTTTGAGATCCAGAGCCGGTGGGATCAGCTCACCCCCGAGCAGCAGCACATCGTGCTCCACGGCAGCGAGGAGAAGATTCATATTGAGTCTGACTCGCGCTACCGCGATCGCAAGGGCTACCAGCGCCAGTACGAGGGGGTACTGCCCATTCTCGACCGGCAGTACAAAGACGCCACCTCCGAGCTGCACAAGCAAAAGCTGGAAAAATACCTGATCGACCAGCCCTGCGAAGTGTGTAACGGCACCCGGCTCAAGCCCGAATCGAACGCCGTGCGGATTGGCCCCCACTCGATCAGCGACCTCACCAATGTCTCCATTCGCGAGTGCCTCAAGCGCATTCGCACCCTGGTGGGCGAAGAAGGCGACGCCCCCAAACTCTCAGCCCGGCAGCTGCAGATTGGTGCCCTGGTGCTGCGCGAAATTCGCGCCCGCCTGCAATTCATGATGGATGTGGGCCTCGACTACCTCACCCTGCACCGCACGGCAATGACCCTCTCCGGCGGCGAGGCCCAGCGTATTCGCCTGGCTACCCAAATTGGCTCTGGCCTTACCGGGGTGCTCTACGTGCTTGACGAGCCCAGCATTGGCCTGCACCAGCGCGACAACGATCGCCTGCTCAACACCCTCACCCGGCTGCGCGACCTGGGCAATACCCTGATCGTCGTCGAGCACGACGAAGACACGATCCGCGCCGCCGACCACCTGGTGGATATTGGCCCTGGGGCCGGCATCCACGGCGGGGCGATCGTGGCGGAGGGCGACCTCAAAACCCTGATGACCGCCAAGGATTCCCTCACCGGGGCCTACCTGTCGGGGCGCATCTCGATTCCCACCCCGGCGGAGCGACGACCGGGCAATGGGCGATCGCTGACCCTCAAAAACTGCCACCGCAACAACCTCAAGCACCTGGATATCGACATCCCCCTGGGGGCGCTGGTGTGCATTACAGGCGTGTCGGGCTCCGGCAAATCGACCCTGATCAACGAGCTGCTCTACCCCGCTCTGCAACATCACTTCGGCAGCAAAGTGCCCTTCCCCAAGCACATGGAAAAGCTCGACGGGCTGAAGGCGCTGGATAAGGTGATCGTAATCGACCAGTCGCCGATTGGCCGCACGCCCCGCTCCAACCCCGCTACCTATACCGGCGTGTTCGACGTGATCCGCAACCTGTTTACCGAAACCATTGAGGCCAAGGCGCGGGGCTACAAGGCGGGACAGTTTTCCTTCAACGTCAAGGGCGGGCGCTGCGAGGCCTGCGGCGGCCAGGGGGTGAACGTGATCGAGATGAACTTTCTGCCCGACGTCTATGTGCAGTGCGAGGTGTGCAAGGGGGCGCGCTACAACCGCGACACCCTGCAGGTCACCTACAAGGGCAAAAACATCTCCGACGTGCTGAATATGACCGCCGAAGAAGCCCTGCAATTCTTCGAAAATATTCCCCAGGCCGCCAGTCGCCTGCAAACGATGGTGGATGTGGGCCTGGGCTACATTCGCCTGGGGCAAACGGCCCCCACCCTCTCCGGCGGCGAGGCCCAGCGCATGAAGCTGGCCTCGGAGCTGGCCCGCCGCTCCACCGGCAAAACCCTGTACCTGATCGACGAACCGACCACGGGGCTGTCGTTCTATGACGTACACAAGCTGCTGGATGTGGTGCAGCGCCTGGTGGACAAGGGCAACTCGGTGCTCACCATCGAGCACAACCTGGATGTGATTCGCTGCTCTGACTGGATCATTGACCTGGGGCCGGAGGGGGGCGATCGCGGCGGCGAGCTGATCGCGGTAGGCACCCCCGAGGCGGTGGCTCAGGTGCCCGGCTCCTACACCGGCACATACCTGGCCAAGGTGCTAGAGCAGCATCCCGTCGTGAATCAAGCGGCATCGGTTGGATAGCGCAATCATCACGGCTCTTGGTGTACTCGGATTCGTCCTTTTTGGACAATCCACAGTTTTCCAGCGATCTCTTCGCGTTCTAGACCGCCAATCAACGTTTTTATAGCATCCAGCAAATCTTTTGGCTCTGGACGTGATGGCAGCCTCAGCACAGCAATGCCAGAGTAATGAGACGGTCTGAATTGGAGGGGATTGCTAAAGTCCAGGTCGAGGGTTACCAAACAGCGCCCTTCTTGACGGCAGACCTCAATTAAGTTTTCGTCTGGCGTAGAGGTTAAGCCTTGCTCTACCACCGTCGCCGTATCGTGGCCTGCCTGTTTAAGTAGACTCAGACCGCGCTGGCCAAGATTCTCGTCTAGCTTCAGCCTCACGCACTCGCCTCTAGGGGAATATCGATCCAGCGTTCCCGGCTCATTTCTGCACCGTAGGCCAAGCAGGCGTAAATATCGGCTTCTTCTAAGCTCGGGTAGTCTTCTAATAGCTCAGCTATGGTCATGCCACTGGCCAATAAGTCTAGGATCAGCGACACCCAAATGCGATGCCCTCGAATGCAAGGCTTACCAAAACAAATATTGGGGTTAACGGTAATCCGTGAAAGTAGTTCTTCGCGGGTCATGGTAAGAAGCCTGGGTGGTTATTCCAATTATCTTGTCCTGGCTCTGGATTTACCAGTACCAGCAGCGCCGAAGTATCGAAAGGGAGGGCGCGCTATGATCAATTTTGTATCGCGAATCTCGCCCTGGCTTAGCGCCTATGACCCTCACCACGGCTAAATGGACTTTGGCTGATTACCATCAAATGATCGCGTCTGGCATTTTAGATCATCGCCGGGTTGAGCTATTGAACGGAGAGATTGTCGAAATGGCACCCGAAGGGCCAGAGCACGCCTACCTGGGGGATGAGACCGGTAAATACTTGGGAACTCTGCTGGGCGATCGAGCCAGGGTGCGTGAAGGACGGTCCATTACCCTAGCCCCTAACTCAGAGCCAGAGCCCGACATTGCGGTTGTGCGTCCACTGGGCGAGGTTTACCGACAGCGGCACCCCTACTCTGAAGATGTCTTTTGGCTGATTGAGTTTTCAAATACTAGTCTGGCCAAAGACCTCAAACCCAAGCGCCAGCTCTATGCAGCGGCGGAGATTCTAGAGTATTGGGTCGTTAACCTCAAGGCAAGACACCTGGTAGTCTTTCGTGACCCTAGAGAGGGTGATTACCATCGAGAAGAAAAGCTGAGCCAGGGTATGGTGGCCCCGTTGGCGTTTCCTGAGGTGGCCAATTCAGTGACTCGGTTGCTCGGGCTGTAACGCTTTTTTCAACCGCCTCTTAACGATCTCTCATTGTCCCCACGCTCCGCGTGGAAACGCCGCCCCTGGCGCTCCTGCGCCCTGGGTTTAGATGACGCTGGAGCGTCTGGGGACATGTCTCGACGCTTTAGCGTCGGGACGATGGGTTGCGTCGGGACAATAAAATTTCACCGGGAAGGACGAGGGCGATCGCCCCCGCCCTTCCCGGTGGCAAAAGGTGGATTTAGACCAGGGGCAATTCCCAGCCTGGTCTAAAACCCAGCGTCCGAATCCGTCCAGGTTTCGCAGGGTTCGAGGCTACAGCTGGCCATCACCACCTCGATCAAGAAATCGCCCTCGTAGGGGGCAACCACAACGGGAACCGCATCGATCAGGGTGTCTGAAGCCACCAGCTCACCGGTGACAGCATCGTAAAGAAACATATCCAGGTCGGCACAGTCGTCGTCGCAGCTGGCAAAAACGGCTTCATCGGCCAGCAGGTAGCCGTCGTAGGTAATCGTTTCGCCGTGGGCCAGCCAGTCTACGCGAGACTGCGCCTGGGCGATGGAGGCTGTAGCAGCGATCGCGATCGCGCCCAGGGCAACCGTTGCTGTCATCTTCACTCCAAACTTAGTCATGGTTCACTGCTCCGGGTAATAAAGGTTTGGCCCAGGCAAGACGCTGTGGCCTGCCATCGAACATAGCTTCAGATTGCCTGCCTGGGTAAGGTATACAACACGGGTTTAAGAAAGCTCTACGGAGATTTATCAGAGAATTATGGAATTTCTTAACATTGTTCACTGGTTTGGGCACTGCCCTAATGGGAGAACAACCCGACACCCTGGGATTCTCAATCCCTACGCCAAAGCCCTTCCAAAACCCTGCCTTGATAGCCCCCCAAGGGTTTCAGGGGCAGCTCTCGATTCGAGGTTGACGGTCTGATATGCTCGTTATGGCCAATTGGGAAAAGACGGCACCATGCAGAGTCGCAGCGATCGAGAACGGCAGCACTTTGACCAGCTCGC
>DASQNN010000424.1:0-2321 GCA_035644955.1 Nodosilinea sp.
AGCGCGATATTGCCAAAGTTATTCGTCGGCTACAGCAGGGCGATGCTACGGCCCAGGATGCGCAGCGGGCCACGGCGGCGGTCGATGCGATCGCTCAGTCTCAGCTACCCGCTGCTGCCCCGGCGGCGAAACCGGGTTACCGACCGGCGGTGGGCGATCGCGTGCGCATTCTCAGCCTGGGGCAAACCGCCGAGGTGCTTACCGCCCCCGACGACGACCACCGCATCACCGTGCGCTTTGGGCTGATGAAAACCACCGTCAGCCTGGCCGATATCGAATCGCTGCGGGGCGAAAAAGCCGAGGTGCCGGTTAAGACAAAGCCCGTCGATACCGTACCCGCCGCGCAAGCTGCGCCCCCAGCCCCGGCAATTCGCACCAGCCTCAACACCATCGATCTGCGCGGCATGCGGGTAGCCGAGTCGGAGGCGGTGCTGGAGGAGGCAATCGCCAAGGGCAGCGGTGCTCTATGGATTATCCACGGTCACGGCACCGGTAAGCTCAAAGCCGGGGTGCACGAGTACCTTAAGCGTCATCCGCAGATTCAGCGGTTTGAGCCTGCGGCCCAAGCCGATGGTGGCACTGGGGTAACGGTGGCCTATTTGTAACGGGTACTAGCAGTTGATGCGTTCCAGAGAGCAAGTGGCGAGCAGATTCTGAATGAGTTTCAGGAACGAACCACTTAATGCCAACGCTGGTATCAACAACAAAAGCACTCATCGATCGCGGTCCTCACGGATAAGGTCGGTGCTGTCGCTGAAGGTGCGCCCAGCGTATCGAGACTGGGCTTCTGCAACGGCTACCTGGGTTTGCTCAAAGTCGCCACCCGTGGTGTAAAACGGCAACTCGGACTGAAGGTTGAGCGGATTTTCGGTTGCAGCAGTTTGATTAATGATGTTGGGCTGGTGCTCGATGGACTGAGCCGCCATTTTTGCCTCAGCCCAGTGCAATAGGCGAGCGGCTAAGTGCAGCTGGTCTTGCCAGCCAAGCTGTCGAGCTTCTTGAATGAGTTCTTGAAACGTCATAGCCAAAATTGCCGCTGCGACTATAGCCCTAGTCTACCAAGCCCATTGGCCTCGGCACTCTGTATCGAAATCGGTAACAACGCCGCTGGCCTGGAATCGCCGTGGCACAGTGAATGGACTAGCTTCTATAAATGAGTGTGAGGCCCATGAAAATTAAGTCTTTTACCCCCAGACGGTTGGCGGCGGCGGCGGTGATGTCTGCGACCCTGGTCTCGGGGCTAGGTTTTGTTTCTGTCTTTACCCCCACAGCGATCGCCCAGGAGGCTGCCATGAGAACGCTAACCGTAACTGGCCAGGGTGAGGAGTCGGTACAGACGACCAAAACCCAAGTTGAACTAGGGGTCGATGTGCAGGGCACCGATGCGGCGGCAGTGCAGCGTGAGGTGGCTCGGCGCACGGCGGCGGTGGTCGAACTGCTGCGATCGCGAGGGGTCGAAAAGCTTGAGACCACAGGTATTCAGCTCAGCCCCCGCTACAACTACGAGAACGGTCGCCAGGATGTGATCGGCTACACCGGCAGCAACACCGTCAGCTTTCGCATGCCCACCGAGAGCGTCGGGTCGCTGATCGACGATGCGGTGAACGCTGGAGCCAACCAGATTCGCGGCATTAGCTTTGTGGCCGAAGATGCTGCCCTGGAGGCGGCGCGTCAGCAGGCGCTGCGCGAGGCCGTCGAAGATGCCCAGTCCCAGGCGGGGGTGGTGCTGGGCAGCCTGAGTCTGCGATCGCAGGAGATCGTTAGCATTCAAATCAACGGAGCGGCACCGCCCGTGCCGGTGCCTATGCTGCGCCGGGCCGAGTACGGGGCCATGCAGGCCGACGCCTCGACTCCGGTGGTGGGGGGTGAGCAAACAGTACAGGCCCAAGTCACCCTTCAGATTCGCTACTAGGGAACCTGTTGGGATGCCTGGGGTGGGGATAGTTTTTGCTGGGATAGGGAATTTTAAGGCCACTATCCCCTATCCCAGAGCAGATCATGACGACTCTTTTCGACCAACTTGGCGGTGCCCCTGCCGTTGACTTGGCGGTCGATAAATTTTATGAGCGGGTCTTACAGGACGATCGCATCAAACACTTCTTCGCCAATGTTGACATGGTCAAGCAGCGGGCGCACCAAAAGGCCTTTTTGACCTACGCCTTTGGCGGCACCGACAAGTACGATGGCCGCTACATGCGCGAAGCTCACCAAGAATTGGTGCAAAACCACGGCCTGAGCAGCGAACATTTTGACGCCGTTGCCGAAGACCTAATGCTGACCCTAGAGGAAATGGGCGTATCTGAGGAATTGCGATCGCAGGT
>DASQNN010000425.1:0-10656 GCA_035644955.1 Nodosilinea sp.
TACCTTGCCTACAGCAAGCCTGCCAACCGGCGGATTCGCCATGACCCTGATTGCTCAAATTAGCGATCTGCATGTGCAGTCGGCAGGCGCACTGGCCTACGGCGTTGTGGATACTAATTCATTGGTGCAGGCTGCGATCGCGCATCTCAACCGGCTGAACCCGCAGCCTGATTTAGTCGTTGCTACAGGTGATTTAGTTCAGCAAGGCACCCTGGCAGACTATCTACAGCTAAGAGAGATGCTAACAAATCTCCGCGCTCCGATTTATCTAATGCCTGGAAACCATGACCAGGGGGCAAACCTGCGCCAGGCATTTGCCGATCATCACTACCTGTCTAGCTCGATAGATCATCTGAGCTATGTCATAGACGATTATCCAATCCGCATGATTATGCTAGACAACACGCTGCCGAGGGAAAAGGCGGGCAAACTGGATGCTCAGCGGCTAGCGTGGCTAGAGGCCCAGTTGGTGAAAGCCCCTGAGACCCCCACCCTGATGTTTATGCATCACCCCCCGTTTACAACCGGCATTCCCTGGATGGATCGACGCAGGCTAGAGGGCCGCGATGCTTTAGCAGCATTGATTGCCCAGCACGGTCAGGTCGAGCGAATTAGCTGTGGCCACCTGCATCGGGTGATCTATTGTCGCTGGGCTGGCACTATCGCTAGCACACAGCCCAGTCTGGTCCATCAAGGCCACCTGGATCTACAGCCTGATGCAGCCAGCCAGTTTGTCATGGAACCGCCGGCCTATCAGCTCCACCTGTGGGGAAATGGAAGTTTGGTTTCCCATACGGTTTTTGTCGGCAACTTTGATGGCCCCTATCGGTTTTCCGATGGTCAAAGCAGCAGCTGAGCCAACTCATCCAGCTAGAACCACCTCCGATTCCCCTAAGATCATCTCTCCACTTGCTTGAGTCCAGATTACTCAGGCTACCGTAGGCTCAACGGAGTTGATTGTTACCACTAAGTCATTGAAGTCGTTGTCCGTGAGGTCTTCGAAGCTCCAGGTGTTGCCTTCGCGCTTGACCCGCACCGAACCCAGGGCAGCATCTTCGATGGTGGCCAGGTTGGTTGGGCTGCCGTCAATCAGCAGCGCCGGCGCGTAGTACCCACCGCCAACCAGGGTGAGACTGAGGTTAGCAGCGGTGTTGTTGCCAACAAACAGCTCCGCACCGAGCAGGTTAGCGGCCACGGCGGCTTCATACCCCGCTTCACCGGGTAGTAGTCCGTCTACGGCACCCTTGGCGTTGGTTTCATAAAATTTCAGGACGTTGTCGTAGGCGGCTTCGCGATTGAGGGTGACGTTAACCGCAACGTCGCCATCAAACCCGGTCAGGTCGATCAGTTCTGCTACAGCGGGAGCGACTCCTAGGGTGGGCAGCACCTCAAACTGGCTGACAATTCTGGGCGTTAAGTCGAGCACCGCCTGGGGGTTGGCTAGCAAATCGGCTTCGCTGTAGGCGTCGATGCCATAGGTGGTAACGGTCAGCTTTTGGGTTTCAGCGTCTACATCCAGCTCAGTCCAGCTAAACGTGTGGGCTGACACATAATCTCCCTGGAGCAGCGTGGCGTCGATCAATCCTTCCGCCGCCGCCAGGTTGTTATTCAACCCGACGGGGTCGTAGCCAAACAGGTCTGTCTGAGTAACCAGCACCTGCTTGAGGAAATCATCTTTATCGTCGGGGGTATCGTCGAGGTCGGGGTTAACCGGCAAGGCATCGTAAAAGGCACGCTGCTCGGGGGTAATTAACCCAAAATTAGCAGCAATATCGATGACGTTAGGGCCAAAACGACCGTCAAAGAAAGCCACTGGGCCGGTCACAATCTCGAAAGCACTGGTGGCGACCTGCGCCTGGCCAGGGCCAGCTTGATAGGTGAGGTTGTTGACGATGGTGCCGTGGAAGTCGCCTGCCATAAACACCACGTTGTCAATGGCGTTTTGGTCAATAAAACTCAGCAGTTCGGTGCGCTCGGCGGCATAGCCCTCAAAGCGATCTTCGGCATTGGCAACGCCAAAGTTTTGGATCGGTTCTGGAATCACCACAAACTTCCAGGTGGTACCGTTTTCCTGAGCTTCTAGCAAGTCGGCCTTGAGCAGGTCGACCTGGGCGCGACCGAGCAGGGTGCGGCTGGGGTCGAAGGCCTGCACTAAAAATGCTGTCGGATCGGCAAGGCTGGCTGGCTCCAGCTGGGCATCGCGGAAGGAGCGGCTGTCGGTGACGAAAATCGAGGCATCGCTACCAAAGGACTGGGCCCGATAGAGTTGCCGTTCGTTGGCGGTGCGATCGTCCCCCGTTTCGCCATAAAACTCGTTCCGGATGGGCTGATATTCTTGGTAGGCCTGTAGGGCGTCTTCGTAGGCGCGGGTGTCGTTGACAAACTCTACGGCATCGGTAAACAGCGGATCGGGAGAAGAGCCGATGTCGGGGGCGTCAGGAGAGTCGCCGGGGGCCGCGCCGCCCGCAAAGTTGTCCACAATTTCGTGGTCGTCGATGGTGGCGATAATCGAGGTCGTGGCCTGGAGGTCAGCGGTGGCGCTGAGACCGAAGCGGGGGCTGAGCACTTCGCTGTACTTGGTGCGGAAGTCGCTGAGGGTGCGGGCCTGGGTGACGCCGGGGAGAGCGGGCGTTTCTAGATCGGCGTAGATAGTATCGCCCAGTTTGACGAAAACATCCAGGTTGCGGTTGGCGGCCGAAGTCAGAATCGGGTAGGGGGGTGCCTGCTGCCAGTCGCCTGCAATGCCGAAGGTGAGACCGTTGAATTCTCCTTGCTCAGCAGCAGTCAAAAAGCGACCCCGTTCGGAATTTCCGGCGGCATCAATGACGCGGAAGAAGTATTCAGTGCCTGCGTCTAGACTATCTACTTCAACTTTCACGGGAACATCACCATCAGTTACGGCAGCGGTAACAGTGCCCGCAATGCTGGCGAAGTCTGCATCAGTAGAGTATTCAAAGGTCACGTCACCGAGAGCGGTGCTGCGTGTCCAAAGCACGACAGAATCTTGGCTAACATCACCACTAGCAACCCCATTAGGCAGGGTATCTTCGCCGATCAGAGCATCGGGATGGCGAGGGTCGTAGCTCTTAGTATTGATGTCCAGAGCTTCCTCAAAAGCGTTAGCGACAGCGGCCCAGTCTACAAACTTGAAGTTGGTGCTATTGTTTTCCAGCTGTTCGTCATCCTCTACCGGATTTTGTGGGTCGTTTGCGCCATCCTGCACTACCAGCAATCCGTTGGGGAAGGCAGAGCCAAGGGCAACGTTGGTGACATCTAGCCCATCGGACTCGTTCACCTGGTCAATGTCTCCCGTTTCGCCCACAGTAAAGCTGCCCAGGTACTCGTTGTTGCCCTCGCGGCTGAATACGGCAAACGAGTTGTTGCCCTGGCTGGAGGCGAGCAGATAACCCGTGCCGTTGTCGCCGTAGTAGATGGTCAAGCCTTCGATATCGGGCACCAGGAAGTCGGCGTCAATGGACTGCACCAGTTCAAAGTCGCTGCCGCCGTTAGGTTCAGCACCGAACTTGAGAATACCGACTTCGTTTTCGAGAGATACATAGAGGAAGCCGAGTTCCTGATCGATGACCAGACCTTCCGACTGGGAATCTTCGACATCACCAGTGGGGACGGGCAGGGCAATTGTACGCACTAATTTGGCGTTGACTGTGCCATCGCTGTTATTGATCAGTTCGAGTTGCGCAACAAGGTTGCCGCTGGCCTGCGTAGCGAAGGCGTAGGCTTTGCCCGTCACTGGACTGATGTAGGTCGCCAAGCCGTAAGCAGTGGCCTCCCCATCATCGACACCAAAAATGGTTTCGAGAATGCTATCAGCGGTGATATCGGTAAGGTCCTGAGTCTCAGGATTGATGGCATAAATGGCGAGGGTGTCGTTGGCGCGATCGCTAAATACCGCCAAATCCACCGTCTCTTCACCCAGCGCAAAGTTATACACCAGATCGACATTGTTGTAGCGAATGTCGCCAAAGTCAGCGGGTAGAATGGTTTGCCGAATTTCCCCTTGCAAATTGAGCGTCGCTGCACCACCGTCCTTCAACGTCACGATGACGAGGCTTTCATCAGAATTTTCGGGATTCACCCAAATCGCCGAATCGTCGGAATCACCAAGCAGCGGCGTTTCACCGTCCTCGTCATCCACGGTCAGCGGCGTCTCCAGCACCGAGGGCACAGCGGGAATGGTCTCTGTTTCGAGCGCAAAAGCGAGGAACTGAGTGAACTGGGTGTCGCTGAAGTTATTATCGCTGGCGATAATCAGCGTTTGGCGACCGTCGGCCAGGGTGGGACCAAAGGCGAGGGCTTCCAAGTTATCGGGGGCGATGCCCAGGTCAGCTTCGATATCCAGAATTTCCCGCTTGGTAACGGCAGGGTCAATCGCAAAGGAGCCAGGAGGAATAACTTCGCCATCATCTTCCAGCGGCTCTTCACGGAACAGGTCAAAGACGGTTTTAACATCCAGAGCACCCTGGCTGCGCACCTCGTACAGTTTGACGGTGTTGCCCTGGCCAACGGAAAACGCCCGTTCCAGCGCCAGGAAGGAACCGTTGTTATCCGTCGCCAGCAGTTCTACCAGCCCGTTGGTGCTAAAGCCGTCAGCGGGAATCGGCTCTTCGGGAACGGTATCGATTTCGTAGACAAATTCCTTAACCGCTTCGCCCGTCGCCAGGTCGTACTGCACAATGCGGCTTAAACTGCCCTCTTCCAAGCTGGCGGCGGAACCATCCTGGAACAGTGCATTTTCCGTGGCGGTGTAGAGGTAGCGACCGTCAGGGCTGAGGGTCAGACTCTCGAAGGCGAGGTTGTTGCGGATGCCGCTGGACTGATCCGCTGTCGGCAGAAACTTCTCGTCTACGGGCAATTCGGAAAGCTGCTGCCCAGTGAGCGAAAACTCATTCACGAAAGGCGCGATCAGGGCGTTGGCGTCTCCTTCGGAGGCAATGTAAAGGGTTCCATGGGGAGACAGGGCGATGCCTTCGGGGTCAAGGCTGAGGGGGGCGAAGGGAGTACCGCTGGCATCGCGTAGCGGGGTCACGTCGATGAACTCAACATCGCCGTCGTCGAGGCTACCGTCGCTGAAGTCGAGGTCGAGGGTATAGAAGCGGGCGTCGGTGCGATCGTCCGACAGGGCATAGTAAACGCCAGCGTCGGCACTGTAGACTAATCCCGACAAACCACCTATCTCAGTACCTGCAAATGGGAGTCCAGTGGGTAGTGTGACTTCGCCTAGGAATTCCAGGTTCGTGATAGTGCGCCGTTCTCCCGCAGGGGTTGGCATTTCCACATCAACGTAGACTAGACGGTGATCGGACGTCGGGAAGGGGAAGTCGCCAATCAGGCGATCGAACAGCAGGTCTTCGTCAGTCAGCCAGAAAACGCCTGCATCGGTAATGTCGAGGTTGTAGGAGGGCAGGGCGTAATCGACTCGCAGGTTGCCGGGGCCGAAGGGAGTTTCGCCAAAGTCGGCGGTGTCAAAGGCTGGATCGCCCTCATGTTCCAAGTTGTCTAAGCCCTGCCGCTCAGCAGCATCGGGACCACCCTCGCTAGCCGGAGTAACGGAAGTATTGACTAGGGGATTTTCGAGGATGAGCTGCGCCGAACCGGGAATACTGTCGCCATCGAAGGGGTCAGAGTTTTGGTCGCCCATGATCACAAATTTGGCACCAGGCGCTAAGCCCCCGACATTGCCCTCGTCATCGTAGATGTAGTTGGCACCTTCGATGTAGTCTGCCCAAAAGCGGATTTCGTCAAAGTTGCGGCGACCGTTGCGGTCTTCGGGGCCGTCAAACACCGGCGGGGTGGGGTGGCTGGCGAGCACGTGGATAATTTCGCCGTTGACCTCCACGGGCAGATCGACGTGGTTTTTAGAGGAAAGGCGCACCTCGGCCAGCTCTTCCGACGTGAACCAGCTAGCGGTGTCGCCATCGCCGTCGGCATCTTCAGGATCGGCGGGCAGCAGCGCTCCGGGCATATCGGCCCAGAGAAATTCTTGGAAGGTGCGAATTTGATCTTCGATGATGGGATATTTCGAGTAGATGGCAAAGGCAAATTGACCGGGAAAAAAGCCAAAGCCATAGGCGTCATCGGGGCCGCCTACCGTGCCGTCGTTGTTGAGGTCGAGGCCGGAGGGTAGGCCGGTATTGGAGGGGGCGGCGTAGACGTAGGGGTACTCAACCGGGTCAACGCCGTTTTGAGCCACCGATAAGTAGTTCTGCTGAAAGAAGGCGGCGGCATCTCCGGCGGCGTCAAAATCAAACTCATTGATCAAGACGACGTCGGGATTGGTACGCTGGATGGTTTCGGCGATCGCCTGGGCTTGAGCATTGTCTGGCGTCGATAAATCGGTGATTAATTCTCCCTCGGCAGCGCGGTTGAGGGAGGCATTATAGGTGGCAAAGCGAATAGCCATAGGTTCTAGTTTTGGGGGACTTTGCAAAGCGTTGAGACCTGGCCAGGCAGCAGAATTCCGGCGCAGCATAGCGACGGGCAATGATCACAGCCCCGTCACAAAGGGCGTTGGCGCAGCCTCTCCAAGGGAGAATCGCACCCTATTCAACCGACCTGCCTCGGTGCGATCGCCTCCGTAATTCCTCTAAATCTGGAGATGATCTGATCACACCAATGCTGAGAATATCTCTGCCAAATCAAGAGCAGTTTATGGAAACTTTAACCTTGGCTTCCAAAGTTTCTACAGATAACGGCTGGCTTTTCTGTTAAGCCTTTAGCCATGACCTAGATTATTCACGAAAAGGGAAAGAGGGATAGAAAAAGGTAATTGCTCAACCCTCGGGTCAGTACCTCTTTCTCCTCATGTGTACAGTGACTTTTTATTTGTCATAGAGCCAAATTAGTGTATTAACACGATCAGGCTTAACCTGACTGGCTTTCCGCCTAGATCTGGCACAACAATTGGTGAGATTGCGAAATTCAAAATCGCCTAAGTAGGATGGCTCAATTATTTGTAAAATGCCGTAGGCTCTTCACAAAGCGCAAAACCCTTGACCAGCGTGGGTTACATTGCATTAAACTATCCTACGTTTAATCCAGCCTACCTACTTACAGCTTTTTTAATGCAAGCTTTGGCTCAACGACAGTAATCTGCCCCAGCGTCACTTTAATTGGTCAGTGTACATTATTCGAGGTTACACCGTCCTGATATTGCCATTCTAGGGAAGCTAACAATGCGTTAGCTGACAACTCGCTGATCATTTTATGATACTCAATGAAAATTCAGCACGGCTGGCATTTCAATCATAGGAATTAACCCCTATCACTAAACAGCGCCGATAGGGGTTAAATGGAGATGCGGAATCAGCACGTAGCTGCTAACCCCGGATTAGCCTGACGTTAATCGTTGAGGATGTCTCCGAGGTCGCCTGGACACGCAACAACCCCAAAGCCGGAATTCGCAATGGGCAGGGGTTTATGGTGACGGGGATTGAGGCCAACGGGACAGCGACAGTTCGGGATGGGGCTGGCCAAGCTTCCACCATCAATCTCAGCGGGAATCAGTACATCGACTATGCCTGGGTAAGCACCACCTACAGCAGCCAGGGTAAGACGGCGGAGCGAGTGCTCGCCCTGCTGGGCGAAACAACGAATCGAGAAGCCTTTTATGTGGCGATTTCCAGAGCCAAGCAGGCGGTGACGTTGTACACCACCAGCCAGGCCGATCTGGCGCGACTGGCTCAGGTTTCACGGGCCAAGGAGAACGTCAGCGACTATGTGCCATTAACTCAACAGGTGATTAACCATGAACAGTTACTCCAACAGGAACAACGCGAACCAGAACTCATCGTCAGCTTTGACGCTAGAGCAGTGGGAGAGCGTATTGGCCAGCGTGTTGCAGAGCAGCTTAAAGCCGCTGCGGGCGGAGATTTGCGTCAACACGCAGCGGGTGTTGCACCTCGAAGACCATGTCCAGACCTTGGGCGAGGATTTGGCGATGTGGCCCCAGCACTGGAACCAGAGCTTGGGGCGCTTGGTCGCGCAATTGCAGCGTATCGTCAGCGACGAGACCTCTTCCGATGCGCAGGTGAGCTTGCAAGAGCAGTTATGGCTGTTAATTGCGGCTTTGAGCAGTTGGAACGGGCAACTCAAAACCGAGTTGGCCTTGCAGCAGCAGTTGATCGCGTCGCTAGAGCGGTTGGAGGGGCGGTTGGACGAGAGCAGCAAAGGGTAGATGCCCCGGAACCGCCAAAGGTGAATTCGAGGGAGCAGCTTTTGGCACGGTGGAAGCACTACTCAGCAGGGTTACCGTCGGCGAGTTTGGAGTTGCGGGTGGCACATCGGGCATTGCGGGATGGGTGTTCGGCTAAGGATGTGACGCTGATGCTAGTAGCAGGGAGTGAGGTAGTGAGGCAACTTTACGAGGTGCAAGGGAAGAAGCGAGCAATGGAATTTGCTACGCACATGGTGCAGATATCGGGAAAACAACAGGCTCGACAACCCCAAAATCGAGGCAAGGATCAGGGGCTTAGCTGGGGATTAGGGGATTAGGGGATTAGCCACGATTGGCCCTACGGCTAATCGCATTACTGGATTCAAAGACTCAGGGTGACAGATGGAGCGTAAGGCGCGGCTGCGGACCATGTGAATTTGTAGGTAATGACATCTCCGATGGCTGGTAGGCAATGACCTAGCAGTACAGCGAGTCCCATAGAGCAGGCGAAGACCAGATGAAGTCTGATCTACTACGGTAGAAAAGGCTGGGTTAGGCGAGTAGCCCAGCAGAGCTATAGAGCTATGTGGGGCTGCCCATCGCCTGGCAAGCCCGCTATCAGTCTCTAAACCCGCTGACTCATAAGCTTTGACCAGGAAACTGCTGCACCACATAATTGGCAAAGGTGACGGTAAGTCCTGGCTCCTCTGGGGAAGCGCCCATAATCCCTACCTAAAGAATGGGCATTGCATCGCAGTACCTTCACTCAAAACCCTCTGCTCTTGTTTTGAGCGCCTGATTCATCGCCTCAAAGCCCTGACGCACTTTCGTATCCAGATCCTTGGCCAGCAACGGCACAAGCAGCCCCTCAAACTGTTCACTTTGGGTAAACCGGGTTCGATTGTCTCCCAGAGGTTCGAGGCGAAACCGATGTTCGCCATCGAATAGCCCTGGAATTAGAAAATGGCCCAGCCAGGTCAGTTCTTGTTCGGGCTCAGCGACTAGCACTAGTTGGCTTGAAAGTCATTCCCAGCCCCCAGGGGGGCTGGATGTGCACCTCTAGCTTGTTGCCTTGCACCGCTCGCCCGCTGATGGTTTAAATAAATGGGTTCCACTGCTCGAAAGCTGAAAAATCCGTCAGAATTTGCCAAATCGTCTGAGGTGGTGCCTCGATATTTGTAGTTGTTGTCAACTCTTTCATGGCGCACTTTGTGGAGGGCTCGGAATAATCAAGACATGAGTGTTGAGCTGGGGCTGTGAACCCTTTATCGCTTGGTAAATCTTTAAAGCCATTTTCTTACTCAGGCAGTGCATCGATGTATTGCAAGATAGCGCGTGTAATTTCTTCTCTTTTATAGAGGTCGTCTAACCGGTTTGGCGTATCTATATTAAGAGCGAAGAACACAGGGCCTGTTGGCCACTCGACCCACCCTACCCACCAGCCCCAGCGTCCCTCCCAGCCAGTTTTAGCACGTAGAATCCAATTCCGCTCTGCTTCAACGATCATAATATCCTTGACCAATCGTTGGTGCTCAACCCTGAAAGGTAGTTGGTTCCGATACAGCTTTTCTAGAAAATTAATTTGCTCTTGTGCCGAGATTGCTAACGCTCCATTAATCCAATAAGCTCCTTCGCTAGTACTTGGGTCGGCGTTTCCGTAATCAATTTGTGTTAGATACTCTCTTGCTTTCGCTTCTCCGATTTCGGTAGCAAAATTTTCGTAAACCCAGACTGTCGAATTTCGCATAGCTGAGCGCAAATCTTGATCTTGATTATGGGGAGCAAAGTCCCTCTCCACTCCATCCCACTCAAAAACTTGAAATTCATCGCGAACAACACCTGCATCGAGCGCAAAGAGAGAATGCGGAATCTTATACGTTGATGCTGGTGAATAAGCTCTGTCAGCACGTTCCTGGTCGTAGGCCCACAGCTGCTGCGCATCTCCGCGCTGATCTAATATCACAATAGTTCCTTGAGCCTCAGCGTCGTCGAAAAAACTGGCCCAATCTGGCCGCTCTTGCCTGTCTACACCGTCTAAGGGCCTATCATCTATGGCAGTCAAATTATTTATCTTTGGCTGCTGTAAAATCTGCGGAGTATGTGGTCTATTACTATTGCCAAGTTCTGCTGAGATAGGTGAAATAAGCAATATCCCTGCATTGCTTATGAGCAAAGAGATCAGTAAAAAGAAGCGATTATTCATAATGCTATTTTGCTGCGATAAAAAGTTTTCATTCTACCCGTCAGCGGCAGCCCTGTCGTCAGCGCTGCCGCTGGTGTGAAACTTACGGGACTATTGCAGTAACGCGGATTTCAATCCGCATCGTTGGCAATCCAAGCGCCGCGACTCCTACCTGTGTCCAAATTGGAGCGTGGTTGGGCATGTAGTGGAGATATAGCCTGACCATTGCATCGTTAACCTCCGGGGGCAACCCGCCAACATGGTAAGAGTTGATGTGGACAACATGCTCCCAACCCGCACC